>JAOZNY010000190.1 GCA_029933565.1 Bacteroidales bacterium | reverse complement strand
CATTTGTAATGGTTGGAAATAAGGAACAGGCAAATAAACCGGGTGCCAAAGCAAATTTTGAAAAGGCAGATTTTATTGTGGGGGCAATGGATTTGGAAGGGTTTGAGGGCTTAGTGAGAAGAATAACGTGAGAAGAGTTTTAAAAATGTTGTATTATTGAGCATGAGAAAACTTTTGATTCGTAATACTTGTTTTTGCTATACGTTACTTTTTGTTTTATTCTTTTCATTAATAACACTCGAAAACTTTGCACAGCAACAAATCATTGATAGTCTAGAAATAATAGCAAACAATCCACAATCCACTCAATTAGATAAATCATCGGCATATTTAAAACTGGCAAAAGCCTATGATACAATTGATAAAACTAAAAGTCTTGAATATGCCTTTGATTTATTGGATATTTCAAAGGAAATAGGAAATGAGGGAAATTCTTTAAATGCCCTTGAAATAATCATTAACAATTATGATTACCAGAATGATTCTGAAAATAGTTTGAAATATGGAATCGAAGCAATTAGTGTTTCTCAAAAACTTGAAACTGATAACGACATTGCTTATTTTTCGGGACTTTGTGGCGGACTTTGTATAAAAACAGGTAATTATTTTGAAGCTTTACAGCATTATCAATTAGCACTGTCTCTTTCTATTAAGAATAATTGGGTGCATAGCGAGGCATCTTTCCTAAATAATATTGCAGGAGTTTATTATTTGCTGGGTGATGAGTTAACAGCTCTGGATTATTATATTCAGGCTTTCCATTTAAAGGAAAAAAACGATGATACGAAAAAGTTAATTCCGGGGCTTATTAATATTGGCGGGATTTACAGCATTATTGGTGATTATGCAGAGGGTATGAAGTTTCTTGAGAAAGCCTTGCAGTATTCAATAGAAAACAATGATCAATATTTAACTGCAAAAGCATTAATCAGCTTAGGCGATGCAAATAGTAAACTGGCTTACTACAAAAATACAGAAGAGTTTTACTTAAAAGCACTCGAAGTCAGTAAGCAGTTGGATGATTTAACGGTACTTGCCAATGTTTATTCCAAACTTGGAAGTTTAAACATCAAAACCAATAATCAGGCAAATGCTTTGAAATACTCTCAAAAAGCACTTACGCAAAGCGAAGTAATCCATTACCAATACGGTGCTTCTATTGCCAGTCAGCAATTAGGCATAATTTACTTATCGAAGAAGGACTACAAACTTGCAGAGCACTATTTATTAAAAGCGCTCGACATTTCTAAAAAAATTAATGCTGTTGAAAACCAACTTGATAATTATAAATCATTGTCTGAATTATATCGGCAAAGCAATAAGTATGCAGAGGCTTTAGTTTTTTACAATCAATACGTTACTATTAAAGACAGTATTTTTAATGATGAAAACCATAAAAAGTATTCAGCAGTTAAAGCAAAATATGAAGTAGAAAAGAAGCAGGGTGAACTGGATAAAATTATACTTGAGAATGAAATAAAGGATTTGGAAGCACAGCAATCCAAGTATTTTCTTTTGGGGGCTCTTGGGTTGAGCTTACTAATAATTCTGGTAGTGGTTTTAATATTCCGACAGTACAAACTTAGTAGTTTGCAACGAACAATAAGTTTAGAACAAAAACTTTTGCGCAGCCAGATTAATCCGCATTTTATTTTTAATGCACTTACTGCCGTGCAGAGGTTTATTCTTGAAAAATCCACACTGTTGGCCAGTGATTACCTTGGTAGTTTTTCACGATTAATCAGATTTATTTTAGTTAGTTCAACTGCCGATGCCATTTCAATTAAAGATGAAATAGAGTTTTTAGAAAATTACTTGAGTTTGCAATCAGCACGTTTCGACAATAAATTCAAATATTCCATTATTGCGGATGATGAAATCCAGTCCAACAGTTTTTTTATTCCCCCAATGCTTATACAACCAATTGTTGAAAATGCTGTAGAACATGGAGTTAATCAACTCGAGAAAGATGGTCTAATCAAAATAGACTTCGTACTTGAAAAACAACATGTCAAAATTATAGTTTCCGACAATGGAGTGGGAAGGGTAAAAGCTGCTGAAATTGCTTCAATAAAGAAAAAAAATCACAAATCAATTTCCACTGCTATTACTAAGGAAAGATTAATGTACCTTAATAAAAAGGCTGATCAGAATATTAGTATTAAGTATTTTGATTTAACCGATGAAAATGGAAATGCTATAGGAACAAGGGTAGAAATGCTTATCCCTTTTACTATTGATAGTGATTAATTTTTAATATTGCATAAAAAAGACGAATGGTTAAAACTCTTATTATTGACGATGAAACTAATGCCAGGAAAATAATCCGTAGCATTGTTGAGTCTGTTCCCCAAGAGTTTGAAATTATAGGGGAAGCCCACAATGTAAAAAGTGGTCTTGAACAAATTAAAAAACACCGGCCCGATCTTGTTCTTCTTGATATCGACATGCCCGATGGCAATGCTTTTAATCTACTTGAAGAGATTGGAAAAGTTGATTTCAGGATTATTTTTATAACTGCCCATTCCGATTTTGCAATACAGGCGTTTAAGTTTAGTGCCATCGACTATATTTTAAAACCAATTGTTTCAACAGAACTATTCAGGGCACTCGATAAAGCAAAGAAAACTTTTGAAATGGAGGAAGTTAATTTGAAATTAGATGCATTGCTTTCTAACCTGAAATCGAATGATGCTAAAAAGAAAGTCGTTTTAAAAACTTCCGGTTCAATTTTATGTGTAGATATTGATGATATTTATTTCTGTGAGTCGGATGGGGGAAGTTATACCCGCTTTCATTTTAAGGATAAAAGTAAATTTTTGGTTTCAAAACCTTTAAAGGAATACGACGAAATGCTTTCTGCTTTTAATTTTTTTCGTATTCATAAATCCTACCTAGTAAATCTCGACAAAATCATCAGTTACGAAAAACAGGCTGGAGGCTCAGTAATTCTCGATAATCAAATTGAATTGACGGTTTCACATCGTAGGAGAGAGCCATTTCTGAATAGGTATATGTCGGCGTAAAATAGACCCCGGCCCGGCTCATTGGGGAGGGGAGTGGGAACTTCCCAAAATATCAAGGAGCATCCCCAAAGTCCTCCCCACGGGGGAGGATTTAGGTGGGGTCAAAAAACGATAAACAAAAAACCCCCAACGTTAAACAACTTTTCCCTTACGTTCAGCAAAAGAGCAGAAAATCATCAACTTATAAAAATACTTTTGGGGCAGATTCACTAAAACTGTCACATAATGAAGACGACTGTATTTACTCTATTAATTAGTATTTTAACGTTTAGTTTACTTGCTCAAAACAATGTGGGCATCAACACCACACCAGACCCCTCTGCTGTATTGGATGTGAGTGCCACTAATCAGGGTCTGCTCATTCCACGCATGACCGAAACCGAAATGAATGCAATCACCAGCCCAGCTACCAGCCTTATGGTTTTCAATACCACTGCCAATGCTTTTTGGTATTGGGATGGCAGCCAATGGACAGAGTTTAGAAGCGGGACTTCTTTGTGGGGACTTACAGGAACTACCATTGATGTGGCCGACACCAACTACAGAGTAGGTATTGGCACTTCCAACCCAAGCGGTAAGTTTGAAGTGGCAACCATTATTCATACTGGAACCTATGGCAGCGATATGGCAACAGGCGGTACAGCCAGTGCTTCAGAAGAATATCCCGGGCAGCCGGCAAATCTGGCTTTTGACAATACATCTACAACTTACTGGAGCAACAACGACAACCTGCCTGCATGGATTGGCTACGATTTGGGTAGTGGAAATGAAAAACGTGTTGCCCGCTATGTAGTTGCATACAACTCAGTAGTTAACTACGACAACTCCCCCAACGACTGGACTTTTGAAGGTTCCGACGATGGAGTTTCATGGACTGTGCTCGATACACAAACAGGCCAGGGGTGGACGGCAACAGGTATTAAAACCTACGATTTTTCAAACACCACACATTATCGTTATTATCGTTTGAATATTACCGACAACAAAGGAACAACCAATGATTTTGTTTCGGTTTACGAAATGGAAATGAAGGAAGAAACACTGACAAATCAGTCGACTTTTTCTGTTTCTGAAAACGGGGTAGTCAGAATTATAGATGGAAATGAAGCCGATGGAAAAATACTGGTTTCTGATGCTTCCGGCAATGCCACATGGACCGATGGTACTTTAGTGAACGGTGGTGGATGGAATATTAACGGCAATTTGCTTTCAACCACTTTTGACAGCGTAGGTATAGGAACAACTACACCCGGTGCTGAACTGGAAGTTGTTGGGCATATTTCGCAAACCGGAACGGGTAAGTCTGTTTTTCTGGGCGAAGGTGCAGGTGCTAATGATGATTTGTCAACTAATTATAATGTAGCAGTAGGTTTTAATACATTGATGGCTAACATAAATGGTGGTAACAACTGTGCAATTGGTAAAGAGGCCCTTATATCCAATACATCAGGTGCTAATAATATAGCTATTGGTTTTGAGACATTGAAAAGCAATACACATGGAGATTTAAATATTGGTATTGGGAATTCTGCTCTGGGTTCTTTTATTGGCGGTTTTGGTAAGACTCAAAATATTGCGATTGGTCATTGGGCATTATCCAGTGTTACAATGAGTGAATCAAATATTGCGATTGGTCATCAGGCATTAGGAAACAGTACAGCTGGTAATGATAATATTTCCATTGGCGAATCCAGTCTGCATAATAATACCGGCAGTAGTAACATTGCAGTTGGGGAAGATGCCTTACGTAATAATACAACAGGTGACAAAAATGTTGCCGTTGGTGAAAGTGCACTACGTCATAACACAGACAAGAAAGGTAACGTGGCTATTGGATATTACGCATTGAATTTTTGTGGTTATGCCGCTCCTGAACCCACTTCAGGAATTCAAAATACAGCTGTTGGATATCAATCCTCATCTGGGGGTCGTTTTGGTTCATACAATACATCTATTGGTTATGTATCACTTTTCAACAGCGAAGGCAACAAAAATACGGCTGTTGGCGATTCGGCACTTTACAACAATACGTCAGGGAATAAAAATACAGCCATTGGTTTTAGGACATTGCATAAAAATACTGATGGAGGTCAAAATACTGCATTGGGTGTTTCAGCATTTTCTAATGGCAGTAGTTACCAAAATTCAACAGGAGTGGGTTATGATGCTGAACCAGGAGCCAGCAATACCATCCGTTTAGGTAACAGTTATGTTTCAACAATTGGTGGTTTTGCCGACTGGACCAATGTAAGCGATGGCCGTTTTAAAACTAATGTGCAGGAAAATGTGGCAGGCTTGGATTTTATACTGAAACTGCGCCCTGTTACTTATAATCTGGATATGGATGCCATTGCCGGGTTTCACAGAACACCTGATAGTTTACGGCTTGCCGAAAGCGAAAGTTTGAAAGCACGGGAAGTACAAATAGGTTTTATTGCACAGGAAGTGGAAGCGGCAGCCGATGCACTGGGGTTTGATTTTCATGGGGTGGATAAACCAAAAAATAAGGAATCTCATTATGGTTTGCGTTATGCCGAATTTGTCGCTCCACTGGTAAAAGCTGTGCAGGAACAGCAGGCAATAATCGAAAAGTTGGAAAAACGCATTGAAGAATTAGAAAAAAGATAAATCCGCCGTTGCTTAGGCTATGGCGGACAAATCAAA
>JAOZNY010000189.1 GCA_029933565.1 Bacteroidales bacterium | reverse complement strand
ACGATCAGCAGGAATTCAAAATATCTGAATTGAATACGGATATTTTTCAGAATATCCTACTAATTCCATGATCAATTCATTGTTTATCATATCTATGCGTTAGTTTCTTATCCATATTCTCAAAACTATCAGGTAAAGAATTAAACAATAATATTGGACATTTTCATTAGAAAACAGTAGAAATATTTTTTGACTATTTAGATATTACAATTTTCAGGGGCATTACTCACATTGCTAAAAATATTCCTGTGGAATTTACAGATTATATTGAAAATTACGATGAGTTGGAAAAGGCACTTAGAAATACAAAATATTAAACGTATTTACCTTCTATAATTAAAAAGTAAAGTATTATTCAGTAAATACTTTTTTTCATCCAAAATGACAAACCTTAAATTACAATTCAAATTAAATAAAAGATTAGTTAAATTTAGTCTATACATAGTCTTTTTTTCTTTTTTTATATTCTTTTTTATTATTGTTTATTCTCATGTTTTTTCTTCACAACTTGGCACAGCAGATGATGCTGCAATTGCCCTAGCAGCGAGAAATCTTGCAGAGGGAAATGGATTTGCAACTTCAATACACTTTGATGGATTAAACGGGATTGAGAGTTTTTCAAGAGGTATAACCACAGGACCAACATTAGTACTTCCTGCTGCAATATTAATAGTACTATTTGGGAATACTTTTTGGGTTCCAGGGTTTGTAGTGGCAACTGTTTGTTTAATACTGCTACTTTTGATTATATATTATGTTCAAAAGCAAACAAATATAATGCTTGCTTTGATATTTTCCTCTTTGCTAATTTTGTTTTTTTACAATATTACAGCCGGGAGGCATTTTGCAAACTGGTATGTGCTGTTGGGAGAAATGCCTGCTACTTTGCTAAATATATTAGCAGTATTAATTTTAGTACTATCACCTGATAGCCGCAAAACTATCATATATGCATGCTTTCTTTTTGGGCTGGCATTTATGACAAAAATGCTTTCTCTATTAGGGTTTTTACCCATCCTTATTTGGTTTATTTATTCCTTATGGAAAGAAAAACAGAATCGAAAAAAATTATTTATTAGTTATGCATATGGAGTTTTTGCTTTTGCAACACCTTTTTTACTATTCGAATTATGGAAATTATTCTCATTGGGCATTACAGCATATATGGAAAATTGGTGGGGGCTTATAAAAGCAGTTGGACGAGTATCAGGAGCCAAAGATGCCTTCTCAGAATCATTTTTTGAGCGTGTTTTAAAAAGGAATAAAACAATGTCTATGCATTTTGGGTTTTCAACATTTCTTTTGTTAATAGTTGCTCCAATAATAAGTTACCTTATATATAAATTTACCAACCGAAGATATATTAGGTTATTATTTACTTTTTTAATGCTTGGTGCATTTTTTCATTTATTATACTGGTCTTTCTTATCCCTGGGTTGGCATCGCTACGCTTTAATTGGATTGTTTTTGTACTTCGCCGCCTTGGGATGCATCTTATTTGTTAAACTACCCAAGTCCGTTATTTTTACTATTATCTTTTTCATTATACTAGTATTCTTGGGTCCTATTCAGAGATTAAAAAAACCCATTACCAATATGGTTAATTATGGCTTTAGTTACAACCAAAGGCTAATAAATCTAAAAAAGACTGTAGATTATTTAACATTTCATAAGCAAGACCTCCCTTTTGTTTCAGCCGGATGGGCCTCAATAGAGGATGTAGAATATGCAATGCCATCATTACAAAATTTTAAACGCTATGACTATTTGGGCAAAGATGATTATAATCGCGAATTGTTATTCGTAAGAAATACAAAATTTATGGATTATAATAATTACCCAGGGCTAAAAGAATGGGAGAAACAGAGTGGTGAAGTTTTATTAGATGCACCTCCATATATTATTTCACGATTTAAACATATAACAAATAAACTTGATTCAACTGGTATTATTGACTTTTCAGTTAAAGGTAATTCAAATAATTATACTACTTATGGTTGGGGCAATCAATCTTATGGTTGGGGCAATCAACAAGAACATTTTCGTTGGACAGAAGGAAATAATTCAGGATTAAGTTTTTCAATGGCTAATCAGCCAAAAGATAGTTTAGAAATCCAATTACTGGGTTTTGGTTATTTAGGACATGGTGAAATTGAGTATCAATTAATTTCTGTGACAGTAAACAATCATTATGTATGTGAATGGAAGATAGCAGATGAAAAATGGCATAAAACTACAATATATAAAGAGATGTTTTCTGATGATGAATCTGTTAATATAAATTTTGAGTTAAAGAATGATGCATTACCAGCCAGTTTACGTTATTTCTACGAAAGAAAATCATTAGGAGTGGGAGTAAAAAAAATACTAATTAATACTTATTAAAGTGACTGACTTATCAATTGTTATTTTATGTTACCACTCAGGTAAAACTATAGAGAGTTTCTTTACCGAATTGGAATCCTTGTTAACGGATGCCGCCATTGATTACGAAATTGTACTTGTAGCTAACGATTTTGCACATAGTAAGGATCAAACCATGGAAATAGTAAAGAAACTTGCAAAAGGTAAACCTCGTATTAAAACAGTCTGTAAAATTAAGCAGGGCATGATGGGTTGGGATATGATACAAGGTTTAAATGCTGCAACAGGAAGATATATTTGCGTTATTGATGGTGATGGACAATTTCCTATTGAAAGTATTTTAAAAGTCTATAGTAAAATTAAGGATGAAAATTACGACCTTGTAAAAACATATAGAGACGAGCGCTTTGATGGTTTGTATAGGTCTATAATCTCAGGAGTGTATAACTTTCTATTCAGAATTCTTTTTCCAGGCTTAAATTCAAAAGATATTAATTCCAAACCCAAAATCATGACACGTGAAGTTTACTCAAAAATGGATCTTCAAGCAGACGATTGGTTTATTGATGCAGAAATCATGATCCATGCTCGAGAATTAAAACTGAGAATTGCAGAAATTCCAATTATTTTTTCAGCAAATGAAAGCCGGAAATCATTTGTGAGATTTGGAGCAATTGCTGAATTTATATACAACCTGATTAAGTACCGCATTAAACATTAAGATGGCAAAAAAAAAGATCATTATCTCTGGTGCCACCTCAGCAATTATGAATGCTGTAATTGACCTTATTCAACCTAAGAATGAATACCATATTATTGGTATTACAACAAAACTACAAAAAGGACAGCGAACAGATATTGAATGGGTGGAATGTGATTTGACCATAACCAATAATGACTATCCATTTATTAAGGATACAGATACCATTATTCATGCCGCAGCTATTTCAAAGGCTTATACGCTGAAAGAGTATTTAAATATTAACTTACAATCTACCAAAACTCTAATTTATTATGCTAATAAATTTCAAGTAAATAATTTTATTTATATAAGTTCAATAGTTGCCTGTGAAACATGTGGCGACTATGGCCTTTCCAAATTTCTTTCAGAAAACTATATTAAAACTAATTTTACAAATTGGTTAATAATCCGCCCCTCTCAATTATATGGATACTCTGAAAAAGCCCCTATTGACAGCCTGATTAAAAAGGTTTCAACTAAACAAATCATCTCCTCTCCAATTGGAGATCCCTACAGCCTTACACCTTTGTATTATTTAGATGCTGCACGTTTAATTTTCGATTCTATCTTTGTAGATAAACTATCCAAAACTATAAAATTCATTACTGGACCTCAGGCATTTAACTACAAAAGTCTTGTTTCTGAGATTGCCAAGAATTTGAATAGGAAGATATTTGTTCTTCCTGTTCCAAAAATAATCCTCTTTAACTTAAAATATTTAATTAAGATATCAGGTATAAAAGTAGGGATTTACCCTGATCAAATTGTTAGGCTATATAACCCTAATAAAGATATAAGTGTAATTGAAAACAATAAACTTATATACTTATCAGAATACATTAAGCAACATATTATTATTTAAACCTATATCGGATAAAGGAGGAGGGACATACTTGATAAAACAATATTGCTATTCTCAGTAGTTTATAATGACAAAACCACATATTTGCATTATTATCCTTAATTGGAATGGTTATGAAGTAACAAGAGAATGTCTACTTTCATTAAAAACTATTAGTTATCAGAATTACACAGTAATTTTAGTCGATAATGGTTCTGTGGACAATTCTATTGATAAATTGTCAGAGGAGTTCAATCAAATAGACTATTTAGGATTAGAAAAGAATTATGGTTTTACCGGAGGTAATAATAGGGGTATTATCCATGCTATGAACAAATATAATCCAGATTACTTGCTGTTATTGAATAATGATACAGAAGTTAAAACTGATTTTTTAGACAAACTAATTAATCCATTTCATACTGATGAAACTATTTATGCAACAGTTCCAAAAATCTACTTTTATAATAAAAAGGATATTATTTGGTATGCTGGCGGAAAAGTATCAAAATTAAGTGGTATAGTTACTGAGTTTGGAAAAAACAAAAAAGATTCAACCTCTACTTCCAAGCAAAAAAAAATAGGTTTTATGAATGGGTGTTCTGCACTAATAAGTACAAAAGCAATCAATGAGATAGGTCTTTTAGATGAAATGTTCTTTGCATATTCTGAAGACACGGATTACAGTATCAGAATCTTAAATTCAGGTCATTCAATAGTATATGTTCCAGAATCAATTGTTTATCATAAAGTAAGCCAGTCGTTTAAAAAAAATAATGGAAATTGGTTTAAGTATTACCTTGCCACAAGAAATCTTGTTTTGCTACAGCGAAAACATCTTGATATGAAACTATTTCCATTATTTATTTTATGGTTTTCATTTAGATGGGTTTTATACCTTTCGGTTAAACTAACTATTTTATTCCAGTTTAAATCAGTCGCTTTAATATTTCAAGGATTTTTTGATGGACTGACCAATACAAAAAGATATGATTTGTAGTATTTATACAAGTAATAAGAGAAACTGAGAAATGAATCAAAAAAACGACACAGAATTAAAAAAACAAATTCTTTTTGTTCATTCAGGTTTTGAATTATACGGCTCGGATAAGGTACTCCTATTAAACATTAAAGCTGCAAGGGAAAAATATCCTGCAAAAACGATTGTTGTTGTCTTACCAAAAAAAGGCTTACTATCTGATGTTCTTGAAAAAGAGCATAATGTTAATATTATTTTTATGAAATTAGGAGTCGTCAGAAAATATGACTTTAGACGTTTCAATTTCTCAGCATTCCTAAGGATTTTTAGTTTCTTTAGACTCATTAATTATCTCAATTCATTTGAAATCGTATACATAAATTCAATAGTAATAGTAGATTACATTCTGGCAGTTCGTTTCATCAAAGTGCCTGTTTTTATTCATGTTCATGAGTTACCCTTAGGTTTTACTGCAAAAATATTCAGTAAGTTGTTAAATTTTTCTGAAGCAAGTCTAATCTTCGTATCAAAGGCTTCCAAGGAGTCGTTCTATAAGTTGAAGAATAAAAATCAGGTAATACTTTGGAATGGAATTAAAGAAATAAAAAAAACTGAGCATAAAGAAGATGATGAAAAGATTAGGTTATTACTCATTGGCAGGATAAATACTTGGAAAGGTCAGCCATTATTAATTAAAGCCATAAGTTTATTAGAAGAAAAGGACAAAAAAGGTATTAGTGTACGGATAGTTGGTGATGTTTATTTAAATCAACTT
>JAOZNY010000188.1:1549-5737 GCA_029933565.1 Bacteroidales bacterium | reverse complement strand
TGAAAAAAATATTATTCAAAAAGAGAAACACTACTCTCTATTTTTTACTTCAATAATCTTAGCAGCAATACTCACAGCAATTTCGTCGGGGGTTTGACTACTAATTGGCAATCCAATTGGTGCATCTACTTTTTCAAATTTATCCTTCGAAACACCTTTACCTTTTAACTTTTTAAATATTGAGGCCACCTTTTCGTCGCTCCCCATCATACCCAGGTATTTTACTTTCTTGTCAATTAATCGTTTTAGAACCCGGCTATCACTTTTATGGGCAAATGTCATAATTACAACATAAATATTATCACCTTCTGGGATATATTTTGCGGCTTTTTTATAATCAATTATCCTCTTCGAGTTGGCAAACCTATTACTTTTAAAGGTGGTTAAATGCCTATCGCGATTATCGAAAACAGTAATATGAAAACCCAATTGTTTAAACAATCTGCTTACCGAAACACTAACATGGCCGGCCCCAAATACATACAAATAATTTTTAAATCCCATTTGCTCAGTAAACGACCATTTATCTTCCGCCTCAATATTTGTAATAAACTCTTCAGTCGAATTTACTTCTCTGTTAAACAGGAATCCTGATTGGCTAAAAACAAGTTTCCCTTGTTCTGCCTCACTTATCGATTCAATAATCGGCAGGTAAGTCCTATCCAAAGGATAGAAAGCAATTAATTGTGAACCGGAGCAAATCATCCCTGAACTGTCTTTTTTATTTCTGCTGGAGTGATCTTGTCTTTTACAAAAAATACCTTGCGACTCAATAAACTGTTCTTTGGCGAGTTCAACCAAATTATATTCCATTAAACCACCTCCGATGGAACCAGTCATTTTACCATCGCTATCGACAGCCATTTTAAAACCGCGCCGCCCCGGACTACTACCGAAACTATCGATAACAACCATTAAAACAACTTTTTTATCTTTCTTAAGCCTCGACTTTATGAATTCCCAAACTGTCATTTCAATTATTTAATAGCATTCTTACTAAAATTATTAAGTCGCAAAATTAAGAATCAAAGGTTTAAATACTCATCTATTGTATTAATATTTATCAAAATATTTTCGTCTCCAACTTCAACCTCTTTACACAAATAACTTTTCAGGAAGTTATTTAAATGAATTGTGTAATCTTTCTGCAAAATTATTTCCTTCGCAATTTTATTGGTAATCAAAATTGGATGTCCACCTTTATTCTTAAACATTGGCTTAACAAAATCAGCCTCTGCCCTATTAATATACAACGCATCAAGAACTTTACTATTTACAAAAGGATTGTCAACATTCTGAATAAAAACATGTTTCGTGTTTTTCAATTTCAAAAGACCTGTTTTAAGCGAATAGAACCTTTCACGTTCAGGATATTCATTTAGAGCAATTATAAAATTGTTTCGCTCTATTAAATTACTTTTATCCAAATAATTTAAGCCCTCCTTATTTACCACAACTACAATTTCTTCACATCCAAAACGTAAATACTGCTTAACAATTCTTTCAATAAAAGTAGTCCCATCACTTAAGGTAAGTGCAAATTTTAACTGGCCCATACGGCTTGAATAACCTGCTGCCAAAATAACTACTGAACAATTTTTCTGCATGAAATTTTAAATATCATTCAAAAATAAGGGAAACACCAAACTTATACATCTTTTACTTAGATTTGTTTCCCTTTTTTATCAAGAAAATTATGACAGACAGTTTTTCGATATTGCCATTAAACAAGTTGTTGAATATTATTTTAAATCAATATGACAATAGTGATAAAATACTCGGTATATCAAAAGACCTTTTCTTTAATCCTAAATCCAATGACTCACTAAAATCAAATCGTTTTGGAAAACTTCTTGAATCACCAATTGGTGTTGCTGCCGGACCACAAACACAACTAGCACAAAATATTGTTGCATCATGGCTTACAGGAGCACGTTTTATTGAATTAAAAACTATTCAGACTCTAGATGAGTTAGATGTTTCAAAACCATGTATTGACATGCAAGATGAGGGTTACAACTGCGAATGGTCGCAGGAGTTAAAGATTCAACAATCCTTTGAGCAATACCTTGATGCCTGGATTATTATTCATATTTTGAGAGATAAATTTGGATGGGGTAATACGTCAGAACCAGGTGTTATTTTCAATATGAGTGTGGGCTATGATTTAAAAGGTATCTTAAACGAAAATGTACAGTGGTTCTTTCATAAAATGAAAAATGCTTCAGTTGAATTGGAATCAAAAGTTGAAGGTCTGAAACACATTTACCCAAACATTGTTAACTTAAATATAAACCCTTGTATTTCAGATAATATTACCCTTTCAACAATGCATGGCTGCCCTGCTGATGAAATTGAAACCATAGGCGAATATCTAATTGAAAACAAGAAACTGCACACAGCAATAAAACTAAATCCAACTTTATTAGGAAAAGATAAACTTCATGAAATTTTAAAGAATTCAGGCTTTGAAACTCAGGTTCCCGACATTGCCTTTGAGCACGACTTAAAATATAACGATGCTTTAAAAATTATCAAAAACCTCCAGAAAAAGGCAGATGATAAAAATCTCCAGTTTAGTATAAAACTTACTAATACTCTGGAAAGCAATAATAAT
This sequence comes from Bacteroidales bacterium, assembly GCA_029933565.1. Classification (GTDB taxonomy): domain Bacteria; phylum Bacteroidota; class Bacteroidia; order Bacteroidales; family F082; genus BM524. Next base: position 3,120 of record JAOZNY010000188.1, on the reverse strand, counting down.
AAAGAAGTTTTTAGTGCAAGCGAAGAAATGATGTATATGAGTGGCAAAGCATTACATCCCATTTCAATAAACCTTGCTACTAAATTGCAAAATGAATTCGATGGCAAACTGGATATTTCTTTTTCAGGTGGAGCAGATGCTTTTAACGTTGCCAATATTGTTAACTGTGGACTCACTCCTGTTACTGTGTGCACCGATTTGCTTAAACCGGGAGGCTATGGCCGATTGGCTCAGTACATTGAGAAATTGAGAGAAACAGGCAACAAAACTAAAGGTCATTTATTGGATAATCTTAATGCTTATGCAGTTGAGGTTCAAAAATCAACTTCATATAAAAAAGTAGGATTTACAGATCCAAGCATAAAAACAGATAGAGAATTAAAATACTTTGACTGCATTAATGCTCCTTGTGTTGATACATGCCCTACAAATCAGGGAATTCCTGACTATTTATATCATAGTTCACAAGGTGATTTCAAAAAAGCGGCTGAAATAATCCTTAACACCAATCCTTTTCCACATACTACAGGCATGGTTTGCGATCACCTTTGCCAAACAAAATGCACTCGTATAAATTACGACAGCCCATTACTGATTAGGGAAATAAAACGTTTTGTTGCTGAAAATTATATCGATGAAATTGTTTTAGAAAAAAATAATACTAATAAAAATCAATTTTCTGTTGCAATAATTGGTGCAGGGCCTTCAGGTTTGTCTTGCGCATATTTTCTGGTTAAAGCAGGATTTAAGGTCGATATTTACGAAAGCAAAACTAAGGCCGGCGGAATGGTTGATGGGGCAATTCCTTCTTTCAGATTAACAGAAGAGGCGATTAACATCGATATTAATTCTATCTTAAACCTAGGAGTTAATATTCATTACAATTACGAAGTTAACAAACAAACATTTAATCAGTTACAAAACACTTCCAACTTTATTTACATAGGAACAGGAGCAAGAAAGTCAAAAATTCCTGATATTCCTGGCATCCTCTCAGAAGTTGTCCTCGACCCACTTGATTTTTTGTTTGATGTAAAAAAAGAAACCAATAGCGGGATTGGTAAGAACGTAATAATAATTGGTGGAGGGAACACCGCCATGGATGCTGCACGTACTGCTTACCGTTTGGTTGGGAAAAATGGGAAAGTTACTATCGTTTACCGCCGTACTATAAAGCAAATGCCTGCCGATATTGGTGAAATAAAAGCAGTAATTGAGGAAGGAATAAAAATTATTGAATTAGCATCCCCGCTAAAAATAAACTCCGAAAAAGGAAAACTATTTTCGCTTAGTTGTAGAAAAATGAAACTAGGTGAAAAAGATGATTCCGGCAGAGCTCATCCTGAAGAAATTCCGGGTTCGGATTTTGAGATTGAAATGGATACACTTATTCCGGCAATAGGTCAGGAGATTGATATTGACTTTGCAGACACTGATGACCTTTCAACTTCACCTAATAGTTATCAAACAAATATCTCAAATGTGTTTATTGGTGGCGATGCCATGCGTGGAGCGTCAACTGCAATTAATGCCATTGGCGATGGACGTAAGGCTGCTCAGGAAATTATTGA
>JAOZNY010000188.1:0-1449 GCA_029933565.1 Bacteroidales bacterium | reverse complement strand
ATATTACACCTTGCCGACTGGTGCAACCAATGTGGTAATTGCAACACTTTCTGCCCAACGGCAGGAGCGCCTTATTTGGAGAAACCACATTTATACTTGAATAAAGAAACTTTTGAAAGTGAAAAAGACGGTTATTACCTCGATCAGCAAAATAAGTTTTCTTCCCTATTTGCTTATCACAACAAACTTAAATATCAAATGACAATATTGTCAGACAAAATATTATTTAATAATATTAATTTCAAGGCCACACTTAATTACAATACTCTACAAATTGAACAAATTGAAATAAAAGAAAAAACTAACTTTGATGAAGATTTGCAGATTGCTGCGGAAATGAGATTAATCTTTAAGGGGGCGATTAGTTTTTATGGAAAGTGAAATAAACGACATGATGAAAAAATAAAGTTAAGGTATTTATCGACTTCAACTGTCCCCAATATAGGTACGCTTGGATTTAAAATTGGTAGCAATAAAGAAATGAAGTTGTCGTCAATTTGTCGACAACTGAAATCAGATCCACTTGCTGCTCGTACGGATTTGTAATCCGTATGTAAAGAGCAGGGGATTTAGAATCCCCAACTTTGCAGAGAGCAAAATAGTAAACAATATTTATAATACAATAATGAACAAAGAAAAAATAATGACAAAAGAAAAAGTACTTGAAAACACCATTAAAAGATGCCGCGAAAGGCACTTGATATTGCCAACATACAAACAAATGCGCAATCCTGATCTTATACCAGAAAAGATAAAAGATAAACTAAAGGGTATTGGTTTGTGGGATTTAAACTCACTAAATTTATTTCGTATCAACTGGAAAAATGAACCTATTGATAATGGCGGAGGTTTTGGTGGTGTTAATTATCTGGAATTACCACCAGAATTAACCGGAATAAAAGCAAGGGTAATTTTGCTAGTTGGGAAATATTTCCCCACAGGAACACATAAAGTAGGTGCTACATTTGGTCCTTTGGCAGAAAAGTTAGTAACAGGAGAATTTGACCCAACAAGGCAAAAAGCCCTATGGCCATCAACTGGGAACTATTGCCGTGGAGGTGCCTACGACTCATTCTTATTGGGCTGCGAGTCAATTGCTGTTCTTCCCGAAGGCATGTCAAAGGAGCGTTTCGACTGGCTACATAAAGTAGGTGCCGAAGTTTTTGCCACACCAGGCACTGAAAGTAATGTAAAAGAAATCTACGATAAAGTAAAAGAACTAAAGGCTGAAAGAGGTGACGACATTGTAAATCTCAATCAGTTTGAAGAAATAGGAAACCCATTATGGCATTATGCCGTTACAGGTCCTGCCATGGAGGAAGTTTTCAACTCTGTTAAAAAGGAAAATGACCGTTTTACAGGAATGTTTTTAACACAAGGCTCAGCAGGAACACTTGGTAGTGCTGATTATTTAAGGACAGTTTATCCAAATATTAAAGTCTGTGCTGG
>JAOZNY010000029.1:12901-19805 GCA_029933565.1 Bacteroidales bacterium | reverse complement strand
TCTTGTTTGGGTGTTTCCTTTTTTCCAAGAAGTGAATTCAATTTTTCTTTTGCCCTAAGTTTAATTTCCGGTGTAATATGGTCTGTTCCCTGAGTAATGGCATAGGTGATGAAAGCGAGGTCGTCGGTAAAGCCAAGCCCCGGAAGGAAGTCAGAGATTAGGTCGGTGGGAAAAATAAAATACCCAAGGGCAGCTATAAAAATCAATCTTGTCCGCAAGGGGATATCCTTTTCTGTCATTAAAATGAATAAAATTAATGAGTAAAAAAGCATGTTAGTGCCTGCTTTTCCCGAGAAGGCAATTATTTTATTAAAAAAACTGCCTTCGTCGAAGTACTTTGAGTATTGCGATAGTTTAGTTTCTGAACCCATAATCCTTAAACGTAATTAAATTAGTATTATTCTTTAATTCTTCCCGTCGTCTTTTTAAACTTAGTCTTTGGCCTTTTAATATATTTGATTTCTTGAAGTTCCACGTTTTCAATAAACAAATCAGCATTTTTAATATTGTTCAAATCAAAATTAAACACACCCAAAACATTTTGAATCTTTCTAATTTCAGTAATTATTCTGCTGGCATAGTTCTCCTCATTGGGGTAGTCTTTTAGCAGCATAAAATAATCCATTTCCTTTTTTGAAGGAAATAGTTTGCCGGAGGCAGAAGAATTGGAGATAAGGTAAATTTTAGACTCAAGATGTTCATCTTTATAAAAATACCAGGAGAAAGCCGACTCGCCTCCTTCATTGTCAGTAATATCCATGTCCTCATATTTTTTAAGATCAATGTCAAGGTTCTGGTTAATAAAAAACACAAGGCTATAATCTTTTAACTGACTAGCTATTCCAAGCAGTTTGTAGCCTTCAAAGTAATCGATATTTGAGGATAATTTTTTTGCCATTATAAGATGTAAAGGTAAGCAATTTTGTTTTTGAACCCGATATTTATGGCTATGCAAAAAAGAAATGTGGTGGGAAATTTTCTATTCTTTTGATTCAAGTATTACCCAGGCTTTTTCTGAGACAAGTTTTTCGGCACCTTTTATGGAATAATCTTGTGCTTTACAAATTTCTTTACCATCAACAATAACTGCAACCACATATTGTTTTTGGAATTTCTCGCCTATTTGGTCAACAACTTTAAATTGGGTATCAATTTTATTTTTTTGCGACCATTCAATAATCTTACTCTTATAGTTCACCTCTGTTTTTTCAAGTTGATCCATATCAAAATGGACACAGATGATGCGTTTAATAAGTATTTTTTTAGTGAAGGCGTAGCCTTTGTCGATGTACAAAGCCCCAATAAATGCTTCAAATGCATCGCCACCGGCCGACCTGCTATGTTTTCCCTGTGCGCCTCCTGACATTATGTGGCTGTTAAGGCCAAGTTTCAGCGATAGTTTGTTTAAGGATGCCCGACTAACAATTTTAGATCGCATATCGGTAAGAAATCCTTCGGTTTCGTAAGGGTATTTTTTAAAAAGAAAATCAGCAACAATTGCACTCAAAACTGCATCGCCAAGATATTCAAGGCGTTCATTATTAATCCTTAAGCCATTAACTTTTTTCTTGGTTGCTGATTTATGACGAAGGGCTAGTTTATACAAAAAAACATTCCCGGGATAAAATCCGAAAATGTTTTTTATTGAATTGTAAATTACCTTGTTACTTGAAAACAAAGCGTTATAAGTATTTTTTAAAAACAATTTTGTTTAAAGTTTTAATGCACAAATTTTTTGAAAATCAAGGATGCATTGTGCCCCCCAAAACCAAAAGTATTACTCAGTGCTGCATTAACTGTCCTCTTTACCGCCTTATGATATGTAAAATTCAAATTATTATCAATATTAGGATCGTCGGTAAAGTGGTTAATTGTTGGAGGAATAATATCGTTTTTAACAGCAAGAATTGTTGCAATACCTTCAACTACACCAGCACCACCAAGAAGGTGACCTGTCATTGATTTTGTAGAGTTAATATTAATATTGTAAGCATATTGCCCAAATAAATTGATAATAGCCTTTGGTTCAACAATGTCACCAGCAGGGGTGGAAGTTCCATGGGTATTAATGTGGACAATATCCTCACGTTTCATTCCTGCATCTAAAATAGCAGCTTCCATACATCGCCTTGCACCATCTCCTTCCGGATGTGGTGACGTCATATGGTAGGCATCAGCCGAAAGACCAGCGCCTGCAACTTCTGCATAGATTTTTGCTCCTCTTGCAAGAGCATGTTCAAGTTCTTCAAAAACCATTCCTCCGCCACCTTCGCCCATTACAAAGCCATCGCGATCTTTATCAAATGGTCTTGATCCTGTTTTTGGATCGTCGTTGCGTGTTGAAATGGCATGCATTCCATTAAAGCCGCCTACTCCTGCAGGAGTAATTGCTGCTTCAGAACCACCTGCAACAAATGCTGTTGCTTTGCCTAGCCGAATGTAATTAAACGCATCGGATAGAGCGTTGGCTGAAGATGCACAGGCTGAAACAGTTGCAAAGTTCGGTCCTTTAAAACCATATTTAATTGAGATATGACCAGCTGCAATATCAGCTATCATTTTTGGAATGAAAAAAGGGTTGAAACGTGGAGTTCCATCCCCTTTTGCATAATTTGTTACTTCTGTTGAAAAGGTTTCAAGACCTCCAATACCAGAAGCCCAGATTACTCCAATTTTTTCCTTGTTAACATCATCCGAATCTAATCCGGAATCAGCAATTGCCTGACCGGCAGCAACCATCCCAAACTGAGAATATTTGTCGTGTTTACGTGCTTCTTTACGGTCAAAGAAATCTTTGACATCAAAGTTTTTAACCTCGCACGCAAATTTAGTCTTAAACTTCTCTGCATCGAAATTTGTTATTTCGGCGGCCCCGCTAACTCCGTTTAATAGAGCATTCCATAAATCTTCAACATTGTTGCCGATTGGAGTTATTGCGCCAAGGCCGGTAACTACTACCCGCTTTAGCTCCATAATGTTCTTATTTGTGATTTATTGATTTGCTTCAATGTGTTTAATAGCATCACCTACTGTCTCGATCTTTTCTGCTTCTTCGTCAGGAATCGATAAGTTGAATTCTTTTTCAAATTCCATAATCAATTCAACAGTGTCAAGTGAATCGGCACCCAAATCATTTGTGAAACTTGCCTCATCTGTAACTTCACTTTCTTCAACACCAAGTTTGTCAACAATGATGCTTATTACTTTAGATCTAACGTCTGACATAATATTTATTTTTTTTATTGTTTAAACTGCTGCAAAGAAACAGATTTATGGAATAAAAAACAATAAAAAAATGATATTTTGTATCAATTGCATCTTTACCTATTTATTAATAGTGTAAATTAAATGCATGCATAACACTTTGGTATAACTAGAATTAACTATTTTTATCCCCCAAATTTAATTTAGTTTATAGGTGAAAAGGATAGCAATATTTGCATCAGGAAATGGCTCCAATGCTCAGAGGATAGCAGAATATTTCAACGAAATAAGTGAAATCGAAATAGGATTAGTTTTAACAAATAACTCAAAGGCAGGGGTTTTGAAAAGGGCTGAAAGGCTTGGGCTAAAGTCAGTTGTGTTTAATAGAAATGATTTTGCCGAGAATGCCAAAGTTGATATTTTGCTACAGGATCATGAAATTGATTTTGTAGTTTTAGCTGGTTTTTTATGGTTGATCCCCGAGTTTCTGATAAATAAATATCCCAATAAAATTGTGAACATTCACCCTGCACTATTACCAAAATATGGTGGCAAGGGCATGTACGGAATGAGGGTTCATGAAACCGTTATTGCCAATGGCGAAAAGCAATCAGGAATCAGTATCCATTATGTTAATAATAAATATGATGAAGGTCAGATAATTTTTCAGGCTAACTTTGATATTGAAAAGGGTGAAACTGCTGAAAGTCTGGCGGCAAAAATTCATGAATTAGAACACGAACATTTCCCCAAGGTGCTTGAACGAGTGATAAACACCATTTAAAAACCTACATTTGCAAAAAGAACATTAATGAAAATCATAGACTTATTTAAAAGGCAAAAGAAGCAACTGGCTGTGTTAATCGACCCCGATAAACAGGACACTGAGCAGTTAATCAATATTGCAAAAATATCATCAGAAACTGGTGTTGACTATCTTTTTGTTGGCGGCAGCCTTATGACTAGCGATGATCTTTTTAGGAGTGTGAGGACTTTAAAGGAAAATTGTGAAATTCCGGTGGTGTTATTTCCAGGCAATACTTATCAGGTAGCCCGTAATGCCGATGCAATGTTGTTCCTCTCTCTTATCTCTGGGCGTAATCCGGAAATGCTTATTGGAATGCACGTTATTGCTGCACCTTATATAAAACTCTCGGGGCTTAAAACCATCCCAACAGGATATATGCTTATCGATAGTGGAAAGCCAACATCAGTAACTTATATGAGCAATTCTCAGCCAATACCACACAACAAAAAGGATATTGCTGCATGCACCGCCATGGCAGGCGAAATGCTTGGTCTGCAACTTATTTTTATGGATGCAGGTAGTGGGGCTGAAAAAACTGTATCGGAAGAAATGGTGAGTTTTGTAAAACAATCGGTGGAGGTTCCTGTAATTATTGGTGGTGGTATCAGAACACCTGAGAAACTAAAAAGTATTCTTCAGGTAGGAGCCGATATTGCAGTAGTTGGTAATGTTTTTGAGGATAATCCCGAGCTGATTTATGAATTCTCAAAGGTATTGAATGAACTTCAATCTTAATCCAAAATATTTTATTTGTAAAAGTATGAAAATGAAAAAATTAAGCATTGCTATTTTAATATTAATTGCAGGCATTCAGGTATTTGCACAAGATAAAGTTCTTACTGTTGAAGATGCAAATTATATGAACTCTGCTTTGTATCCTGTAAGGATTTCGCAGTTGAACTGGATGAAAACAGGCGATTATTATACCTATGAAAAAGAAGGTTCGATATTTATGGTTTCGGCAAAACGAGCCACAGAAAAGTTATTGCTTGATTTAGATATTTTTAATGGCGACTTGCACCGCAACAATATTGATTCGGTAAAGCGACTTCCCGGCCTGAAGTTTTTTGATAATGAAAATGCTTTATTTAAGATTAAAAGCAAATACTATAAATACCAACTCTCAACAAACACAATTGAAGAGATTAACTCTTTGGTTGAAGATGCAGAGAATGTTGATAAAAACAGTGTAAACAATAATATTGCTTACACAATTGAAAACAATTTGTTTATTGCTAAAAATAGTGAACAACAGCAAATTACCTTCGATGAAAACCCGGAAATAGTAAACGGACAAACAGTACACCGTGTTGAGTTTGGAATTAGTACAGGAACTTATTGGTCACCCGATGGAAGCAAACTTGCTTTTTATCGTAAAGATGAAACCATGGTTGCCGATTACCCTCTGGTAAATATTGATACTGAGATAGCAACAGTTGAAAATATTAAGTACCCAATGGCAGGAAAAGCGAGCCATCATGTAACTTTAGGAGTTTACGATTTGAATTCAGGAGAAACTGTTTTTATGAAAACTGGCGAACCGGCCGAACAATATCTTACTACCGTAACTTGGGATCCATCGGGCGATTTTATTTACATTAGTTTGCTTAACCGCGATCAAAATCATCTGAAACTTAATAAATACAATGCTAATACAGGTGATCTTGAGAAAACTCTTTTCGAAGAAAAACACGAAAAATATGTTGAACCGGAAAATCCGTTATACTTCGACTCTTCAAACCCAAATCAGTTTATTTGGATTAGTGAAAGGAATGGGTTTATGCATCTTTACCTATACGATACCCAAGGAAACCTAATCAATCAACTTACAAAAGGCAATTGGCTTGTAACTTCTTTTGAAGGATTTTATGGAAAAGAATCTGATAAAATATATTTCAAAGCTACAAAGGATGGTTTTCTTCAAAATAACCTTTATTCAGTAGAAATATCTTCAGGCAAAATTGTACGTATTACTCCTGAACATGGTACTCACAGCGTAAAAATAAGTAAAGATGGGAAATACATTATTGATGCTTTTAGTAATACTGAGCATGGCAGGAAATATGTGTTACTCACAAGTAAAGGTCAGGAGAAAAGAGTAATTAAAGAACCAAATAATATACTTGATGAGTATAATCTTGGCGAAACAAAACTGTTTGAGTTTAAGGCAGCAGACGGAACTATTTTGCAATCGAGGATGATTTTACCTCCTGATTTTGATGAAAACAAAAAATATCCTGTATTTGTTTACGTTTATGGAGGGCCTCATGCACAACTCATTACCGATTCGTGGTTAGGTGGTGCAGGTTTGTTTTTAAACTGGATGGCAACTAAAGGATATATTGTTTTTACACTTGATAATCGTGGCTCGGCAAATCGTGGACGCGATTTTGAGCAGGCAATCTTCCGTAATTGCGGCACTGTTGAAGTTGAAGATCAGATGGTTGGCGTTGATTATTTAAAGAGCCTTCCTTACGTTGATGCCGATAGAATTGGTGTTGATGGTTGGAGTTACGGTGGTTTTTTAAGTATTTCGCTAATGCTGAAACATCCGGAGACTTTTAAAGTAGGTGCTGCCGGAGGACCTGTAATCGACTGGAAATATTACGAAATTATGTATGGCGAAAGGTATATGGACACACCTGAAACCAATCCTGAGGGTTATGAAAATGCAAGCCTTTTAAATAAGGTTGACCAACTGGAAGGAAAACTATTGATTTTTCATGGTACTTCCGACCCAACAGTTGTTTGGCAGAACAGCCTGCAGTTTCTAAAGAAAAGTGTTAGCGAGGGGAAACTTGTTGATTATTTTGTTTATCCTGGTCATGGGCATAATGTAAGGGGCAAAGATAGGGTTCATCTTTATAGGAAAATTGAGCAATATTTTAGGGA
>JAOZNY010000029.1:9617-12801 GCA_029933565.1 Bacteroidales bacterium | reverse complement strand
TAAGGGGCAAAGATAGGGTTCATCTTTATAGGAAAATTGAGCAATATTTTAGGGAGAATTTATAATTAATCTGGAGTATTGGAGTATTGATTCCTTAAGGCAAATTATTTCTTCCATTATTCCACTTCTCCATCACTCCATTTCTCCATCACTCCATTTCTCTTAAACATTTGAAAGGAAAGAATCCAAGTTCTCAAATTTGTTAGTATAGTCTTCCAAAGAGAGATTAATCACTTCATGGGCTTCTTCAACACCATAAACGTGGGTAATTTCAACATCGATTTCTTTGCCCGGTAAATCTTTATAGGTAAGAAAATAATGCTTTAAGCGTTCTATTACATTTTCCGGTAATTCGTTAATGTCTTTGTATTGATTGTAAATGGTATCGTTATGGAGTACAGCAACGATTTTATCGTCGGCTTCATTACCGTCAATCATTCTGAAGCCACCAATTGGCCTGGCCTGTACCAGAATATCTCCATGGGCAATTTCTTTTTCGGTAAGTACACAAATATCCACCGGATCGTTGTCGCCTTTAATGTCTGTTCTACCGGTTTTTTCGTTGGCAAACTGAGCAACTTTATTTGAACTGAAAGTTTGTGGAATAAAGCCGTAAAGTGCCGGAACAACATTTGAATATTTTTGCGGACGGTCGAGTTTTAGATAACCTGATTTTTTATCAACTTCATACTTAACCGTATCGGTAGGAACCATTTCGATGTAGCAAGTGAGTATTTCGGGAGCTTTGTTACCAATTTCAACACCATGCCAGGGATGAGATTTATATCTTAAACCCATTAGTTTTCCAATGGGATCCATTAATTTATTAATCATCTTAGTTTGATTTAATTTTTTGCAAAAGTAGTTTTTTCTTTTTTAGACGCTGATTACACTGATTTTTTATGATTGGGATCAGGAATCAAGGACCAAGAGTCAGGAACTAAGATTATCAACGTAAAACTACTGTGTCCTATCAATCAGTAAAATCTGCGTCTAAAAAAGTAACCAGCGTCAAAATACTACCTCAACTCAATTTCTTCAACCACTCCAAAAGTATCGGGGTTTAAAACCCTTAAACTTACTTTTTCGCCATCAACATCAAAAAGCATCAGCGAATACTGAGTTGAGAAAAACTCTACCGAGCTACTCCATGGCAATGCTTGCTGTCCGTAATAAGGTGCTCCAGCCGAGCCGTTGGTCATTTGCCAGAATGGGCGCTTGAATTTTAACTTCTTGCCTTCGTATCCTTCAGGATAAATTGTGGTATTGTTGTCAATGCGCATGCGGCTGTAATTATGCTCATCACCACAAAGCAGTGCCAAAACTTTACTACTTTTATTTACAATAATATCTAAAAACTCATCCCTTCGCTCAATAATTCCTTTGTCAACAGGCTGTCCGTTAATGTAAGGTCTTACAGAATTATTACCTGAATACCACATATCGTCGGTGGCATGTCCTCCATTAGGAAATGCCGGAGTGTGGATGGTAACAAAAACATGGTCGATATTTTCATCTTTATCTAATTTGTTAATGGTATTCGATAACCATTTCAACTGCTCGTCCATAATGTATCCGTGAACATTTCCTCCAATAATTGGGATAATCCTATGGTCGGGTGTATATAAATAATTTGAGTTTAGTACCACCATTGCAACATTATCGTAAGTATAATAAAATACCCCTTCTTTGTAGGGAGGGAAGTCAGTTTTCGATTTATCAGGATCGTATTTTGAGCCATCCTCACTGAGAGGTCCATTTTCTGGGTTTACAAAATTATTGGCGAATATCCTTTCTGCCGAAGCAGTCCCGAAAGGGAATTTATCCACAGACTTACCATATTTTGTTCCATCGTCAAAACCGGTAAGCAGAGCCTCGTGGTTACCAGGGCCTACATTAAAAGGCATATAATGCCAAAAAGTTTCAACTGAGCGCTTCCAGTTTGCATACTGAAGATTCTGGTCGGTAATGCTAGTGCTGTAACCGTTAATCATATCGCCAGTAAACTGCATGAATACAGAGTTTTGAGCATGGGCGTAGGCACCAAATTTTTTCATTACATAAACATTTGCACCATGAATATTTCTTTCGCCACCACCTTGGCCTGCCCGCGAATCGCTGGCGTAGGCAAATGTAAATGCTTGCCGGCTACCATTTTCGGGTGCAGTTTTAAAACTATAAGTTTCTTTTACTTCTCCAAAAACTACGGTGTATTCGTATTTTGTATTTGCTTGTAGATGATGAATAAGAATTTCGTGTTCAACATCGCCTTTCATATTCCCCATTAATTGGACAGTAGAATATTTTTCGCCATTCACCTCAACGTAAGGCGAGGAAGGCGAATTAGTTGTAAAGGAAATAGTGACCTCATTTGGCCCAAGTTTATTTACAAAAGGTCCTTCTACAATTGAAAGCCCGGGAGTAAAAGGCCCTTTACCATAGGCATATATTTTGCCATCGTAAATTATTTTGCCTTGCTCATCAACTATGCGGTAACCTAATTTGGCAACACCCTTTTCTTCCCAATTGGCAATGTCGTATTTTTCCTTAAGCTGAGAAATATTAATTTCTGCTATACCATTTAAAAGTTCGGCAGGGGTATTAAAAAATACGGGTTGTGGAAATGTTTGATTGTCATCAGCATAAAGGCCATAGTAAACTGTGCCGTTTATTTTTTCATTTTTAAATTCAAGCCTAAGACCATTTTCTGTTCCGGTAAACGAATTGCGTAATTCAGCAAGGGTGAATTTGTCGGGGGCATTGGAAAGTGGAGCCTCAAGTCCAGTTTCCGGATTAACAAAAACCATGGTTCCAGCATCATTTATTTTGATATTGTGATAAACTGTAGGTATATCAGTCTCTGAAGATTTCTGAGGGCTTTGAGCTATTACATTGAAACTCAAAATTATTCCTGCTAAAATGATTGAAATATGTTTCATACTATTTGGTGTTTTTAATCCGTTTTTTAAAGGCCACTAATGCACTAATATTTATTAGTGCATTAGTGGCTATTCTTTTACAAATTTACTGTTTTATATGCATTATGACTAAAAATAATTGTCATTTCAACTGGAGGTGTGTCCACTTGTTATTTTCAAAACCCATCATCTCCTTAAAGCCCAGTTTCTTCAAATAATCAACAGTAAAGTCAAACAATGAATTTATTTCTTCAGGCTTGTGTGCG
>JAOZNY010000029.1:1591-9517 GCA_029933565.1 Bacteroidales bacterium | reverse complement strand
CAAATAATCAACAGTAAAGTCAAACAATGAATTTATTTCTTCAGGCTTGTGTGCGTCAGAGGAAATTATAATAGGAATATTTAGATATTTTACTCTTTTCAAAGCGTAACCATCGGGGAATAATTTGTCGGAGCGTTTTTTGTAAATGCCACGTGTGTTTATTTCAACAATTAGGTTTTTGTTTTTGATTAGTTCTATTGTTTCGTCCAATAAATCCCTGTACCATTTGTCTTTATCAGAGAAGAACCTATCGGCATTATGCATTTTAATTTTATCGAAATGACCAATAATATCAAATGTCTGAGTTTCTATCATTTGGTTTGTTTGATGGAAAAATGTTTTCACGGCTTTTTTGATATCCCCTCCAAAAAAAATCTGAATACCCTCATCGTATATTTTGGGATCGGGGCCATCGGTAAACCAGAGTGGATTTCCGTTTCCGGGCGAAACCAAATGTACCGAACCAATCAGATAATCTGTTTTGCATTCATTTGCCCAATAATCAAAATCTTCCGACATTCCGGGAATAAAATCCATTTCAAGTGCACGGTAAATTTTTATTTTGCCATCATATATCTGCTTTAGCGAATCAATTTCAGCAATATATTTTTTAACATTTTCCTGTTTTAGCGAAAATGGATTATCGAATGGCAAAGGCGAATGTTCGGTAAAACCAATAGCAGAAAAGCCCAATTCAGTAGCCTTTTCAATATATTTATCCGGTTGGGCGTTGCCATCGGAATAAAGGCTGTGCTGGTGTAAGTTGTAGTTAGGCATTTTGCTTTTGCTTTAAATGGTTTCTTAATTTTATTGGCCCATAACAACTTTAACATTGTAAACAACGCCATCTTCATCCCTAAGTTTTATAAAATATATCCCTGAAACAAAAGAACTTAAATCAAAGGAATGGCTTTCTTTTTGTTTTTCAATGTTTCCCTGTAAACAGGATTTTCCATTAATATTGAAAACCTGATAGGAAAAACTAGAAGATGATGGTAACGACACACAGACCTTTCCATTACTTGGAACAGGAAATGCTATAAGTTGCTCATTTAAATTTTTATCAGACTGGCCAAAAGTAATATCTGTGCATCCCACCATAGTGAATTCTGCCGCTGAGGACCATGCATTGCCATTAACTTCAGAAAGAGCCAGCAGGCGAAAATACCTACCAATAATTCCTTCGGGGAATTCAATCTTTTGCGGGGCAGAAGTATTTTCAAACGAACCGCTGCTTACAGGCTCACCCCAGTCAAACTCATCTTCGGTAATATAAAGTTCATAATCTTTGATGCGACCATTTTGCCCATTTTGCCGAGTGAGATAAGTAAAACTGTAAATCCTATATGTTTCGCCTATATCTACTTGAATTTCGTGTGGATAGGGGTCGCTGCCTGTACTCCAGCGAGTATGCCAAATGGTTTCGGGGTCGTTATCGAAACTCATAGTTGCAAGCCCCGGATAATTGATTTCCTCACTGTCAACAAAAATCAACTCCCAATCTTCTTTGGGTAATTCTGCCGGATTACTGCAATCATCAATGGAAGGGCAGGTAGTGGTTGTAATCATATCAGGGATTGTCTTAGAGTAGGTTTCGCCATTTTTCTCAACACTAAGGCTAACTGTGTAAGTTCCCTCATTTCCTAAAACTACTTTCGGATTTCTGATATTCACATTTTCTATGTATTCGGGTTCAGGAGAAATGCTCCATGTCCAGTTTGCTCCATCATGGTTCATAATGCTGTGGTCTTCCAGATAAATGGTGTCCAGCATGCAGTTAAAATGTTCCCTTTCTGCCCATGGATTAATTATTGGAGTAAAATCAGGTTGCAGCAGCGAAGATTCCCATATTCCAGCATTTCCTGCTACTCTGATCTTCCCATCTCTAAAGAATGGCATTGCCAGATTTACATCCATTCCTGCCGGGTATCCAGCGTCAAAAGTTTCCCAGTCGTCCATGCCTTCTGTACGGTAATAAACACTGGCAACAGCACCTTCACGCGAAGTGGTAAACAAATAAACTATCTCCGACTGATCATCTGAAGGCTGTACAATAATATTTTTGGTAAAAGCAGTTATTGTGCCTGTCCAGTCTTCCCAACTGTCGCCACCATCCGTTGACCGAAACACTTTTCCAATGTCGGCAGTCCAGGTGCCATTTTGAAGACAGGCATAAATCAGGTTCTCATCAAAAGGGGAAATGGCAAAAAACAATTTCCCTTTCCAGTAATTGCTTCCATTTGGGCTACTGCATAATGCCGGTTTTAATGTCCAGGTGATTCCTCCATCCTCACTTTTATACAAACCACGGCCAACCACATCGGCATAAAGCACATTGGGGTTATTATAACTGATTTGAAGATAACGTACCCTGTCGGGAAAAGTGTACAAAAGTTCGTAAGATTCGCCAACATCAGTACTTTTCCAGAAACCTGTGTTTTCGCCCAAATAAAAAGTGCCGTAATAGTTTGGATGGGTTACCAGATTTCCACGCCTTCCACCATATTCATCCATATTTGGATATTTGCTGAAAATAAAACGGCCTTCAGGCGGATCTTCTGCTGTTGGTGGAAGTATCCATCCATTGCCCAGATCGTTGAAGGCAACATGCCGGCTTTTGCCCTGTACTACCCAGCCTGTTGGCGATTCGGCACCACCTATGCGCAATGCTTTAGGTTGGTAAAAGTCGGCTACGGCTGTATTTCCATTGTGATATCTGCCACCCACTGCAATATCTTCATTCCAACCCTGATCAAATCCCCACATGTCGGAGCCAATTATCTCGTTTACACGGACATGGTAATTGGTTTGGGATGAGAAATTATCGGTGGTCAGATTCATGCCCCCATCGGTTGAAACCCAACTGTTGCCGTTGGGAAGCATTTTAATGTCCTGAATGTCAGGATGAATACTAAAGTTTCCATAATATCCCCCAACAGCTGTAAAGTTGCTGCCGCCATTAGTTGATTTAAAAAGTGTGGTGGTTCCAACTAAAATGTCATTAGGATTAGTTGGAGAAACATCTAATGCCAGGTCGAAAAAACCTTGTCCGTTGTTCATCTCAAATTCAGGAGTCTGTCCAGTAGCAAGTAGTTCCCATGTCCAATTACCGCCAAACAAAGTGCCTTGATACAAATATGGTGTATTGTTGGAACTTAGCATAATGACAAATAAAAGGTTTGAACTGCTAGGGCATACTGCCAGCAATCCACCACTAACCTCGCTAATGGAAGAAGGAAAAGAAGTTTCCAGATTAAAATTCTGGCCTCCGTTGGTTGAAACTGCCAAAGCAAAATTGCCATTATTTTTTGTCAGGGCGTAAATAATATTATGGTTATTTGGGTTAATTTCAATGTCCCATGAAGCAACATCCCATTTTTGAACCCATGTGTTTCCTCCGTCAATACTCAGGTGTATTCCATCGGCTGATGTTGAATAAATAATTTGTGGATTGTCGGTATCAATTGTTAATTGGTTGGAATAGAATAATTCACCGTTATCTAAAAGAGGTTCCCAACTTTGTCCTCCATCAATGGTTTTGTGAATTTGGTTTCCAGCAGAGGCATAAACAATTTCTGAATTGTTTGGATGGATACTTACTGCAGTTACGCCACCACCAAATGGGTAATCAGGAGCCAAAAGTTGCCATTGCATACCGGCATCAGTGGTTTTATTAAGGAAACCTGTTTCTGTTCCACAATATAAAATATCGTTGTCTGTAGCAGCCACATCAAAGGAATATACATTTACCTGCCATGGACATGAGGATGGATCTTCTGTTGAGCCCGATTCATTCAACCAGAAAGTTTCCTTTGGCCCAAGAAAAGTCCAGTTGGCTTCATCTCTGTCGTTGCTTTTAATTTGTGTTTCTAACTGCGATGCTTTGATTTTTGAATAGTAGGATTCAATGTCAGGGAGTTGAATAGAACCATCAGGCATAACATAGGGTTCTATTGCCCGTTTCCAAATCTTGAAATAACGGATTAATGCACTTTTTTCATCTTTATTTGTGAGAATATAGTTTTCAAACTTTTTGGAAATTTCATTGAAGTTAATTGGGTATTGATATAGCATTTTGCCCCAATCAGGATAAGTTGTTTGCAAGGCTGGTTTGTAGTCCCTGTTTATCCCCGGAATGTAATCGTAAGGAGTATATTTAGTTTGGGCTGAAGCTGAAAGGCTCACAACTATTATTAAAATTAATGTTATCGAGATGTGACTTATTATTTTATTCATTTTGAAGCAATTTATCTTTTATAAAATCAGGAACATCTTAAAAATCATTCTTAATCCAGTTATAAGGCTTACGGTTAATCCACTTTGCCCCAGTGAAATCGGGGAAATCCTGAACCTCTCCATTGTTGGCAATTGAAATTTCAGAAAGTGGGGTAATAGCACTCCAACTGGCAGCATCGTAAACGTCAAGTGGTGGTGCAATATTTTGTTTTGCTGATTCAATAAAGGCATTAAGAACAAAAAAGTCCATGCCCCCATGACCTGCACCTGTGGCATCATCTTCAAATTTCTTCCAAAGAGGGTGGTCATATTCTTTCAGCCATTTGTCGGCATCGTCCCATTGGTGGGGTTCTGATTTGCCCTCAACATAAATTCTATTTCCGTCAACTTCCCAAAGTCCGTTGGTGCCTTGTACCCTAAATCCTAGTGAGTAAGGACGAGGTAGGTTGGTGTCGTGGGTAACTATTATTGTTTCGCCATTGTAAGTGTTGATTGTAGTTGTAACCACATCGCCCAACTTCCACTTCAACTTTGCATTTGGATTGTCTTCGCCTGCCTGATCAACAATATATTTATGCAATCCTCTTGCTTTTGTTGCATGCGAACTTAGCGATAGGAATCTATTTCCACGGTTAATATTTGCATAGGCTGCAACCGGTCCAATACCATGAGTAGGGTAGAGGTCGGCATTTCGTTTAAGGCTATGTTGGGTACGCCATTGGGCTTCGCTGTAGGCTTCAGGGCCAAACAAAACTCCTCCGCCATAAGGTTGTGTGCCATTGTTGAATTTAACTTCACGAAGATCGTGCTGGTAACCACAACGGAAATGCAGCAGCTCGCCAAAAATATTTTGCCTTACCATATTCATTACGGCCAAAACATCACGACGGTAGTTAACATTTTCAAGTATCATTAAATGTGTCCCCGATTCTTCGTGTGCCTCAACTAAGTCCCAACATTCTTTTAAAGAAGTAGCAGCAGAAACTTCCAGCCCGGTATATTTTCCTGCCCTCATCGAGTCGACTGCCATGGGTGTATGCCATAGCCAGGGGGTTGAAATTATCACAGCATCAACATCTTTTAACTCAAGGAGGTTTCGGTAATCCAAATCACTTTTCCCAAATTCTTCTGCTTTTTTATAGCCTGCCTCAGCAATCATCTTTTGCGAAATATTGAGTCTTTCCTGGTCAATGTCGCAAATTGCAGCAACTTCAATATCGCTGCGGTTCAACGAATTTTGTAAATGCCATACACCTCTTTGACCAAGTCCGATAAAGCCAAGTCGTATTTTACTGCTGTTAAGTGGATTGCCAAATGCAATGGATGGTGCAATAGCAATGCCTGTTCCTGCAATTACTGCTGTTTTAATAAAGTCCCTTCTGCGAATATTCATAGCATGAAATTTTTTAACAAATCTAGGGATTATTCTCAATTTTTAGCAATATTCTGGGCCCGGCAAAAAAAAAGCAGTTAACTCATTGAGCCAACTGCTTCTCTATTTCTGAAAACCAAAAACTTCCGTTTATGAAATATTCAGGATTTATGGTTAAAAGACTGTATTTAGTTTTCTTTGGTTGCACGTTTTATAATACTATCCAAACTAAATCTACCCGCACCGTAAACCGTTAAAGTAAACAGCATAATCAGGTAGTATAATGGAATTTCAAAACCATTGTTTCCAGCTTCAAAACCATTGGTAAAGTGAACAGTAAATACCGCTACTAGCATTACCACCATTAAAGGAATGGAAATCAAGCGTGTAAATAAACCAAATAGCAAGAGAAATACTCCGGCCATTTCTGTTGATGCAGCCAAATAGGCATTTAGGGTTGGAAATGGCATTCCCATTCCTTCAAACCATTCGATGATGCCATCCATATTATTCCATTTCATTGTTGCCGGACCCCAGAAGCCGTAAGCCAGAACTAATCTCATAAATAATAGGGGTAAGTCTTTTGCCATTTCCGTTTTTTCGGAAATCATTTTGCAAACTTTTGTTAATCTACATTTCATTTTTTTATCTTTTTAATTAATATTCTTTTTCCTGTTAAGCCATTTCAAAAATGCTTATATTAATGATAATTAAGTGATTAAATCAATTTTGGTATGTCTCGCTATAGCCCAGAAAGACTTTTTCTGAAAACATTGTTTCTATAAATTCTTCAATGTTTTGTTTCAACTGTTTTTTATCCACCGAAGGATTTTGATCTGATATTTCTTTGATAATTTCGTTGGCAGACATTCTGTCGTTACAAATTTTCTCGAAGAATAAAACATGCAAAACAGGGAAGTCAATAAATTTTACTTCATAAGTTTCGGGCATGCGGTAACTTAAAAGGTAGTAGTCGCCTGAATGCTTTAGCGATTCTTTTGCAGCAAACAAATGCACCGGATATTTCAGTTGTGTAAGTTGAAATTCGTTGTTGCACTCAATTCTGTCGTTTAATAAATCACCTGTTTTTTTATAAGGTTCAGGAAGAATATCCTGCATGGTAAAAATTTCTATTTCCAGCCATTCAAAATGTAATAGATCGTTAAGAAAAGGCATATTGAATTTTGATGAATATTTTTGCTTGTTTACAAACTGATAAAACTCAAAAGGGAGTTTCCAAACATGTGGTGTTTTAGCATCGTGATGTGCAAAAAAGTCATCAATCAGTTGCTTCCATTGTTCCTTATTCAATACTTCAAAAGAAATGGGAAAAGCCTGTTCCATAGTGTTGTTAATGTTGTTGCGGAACAATCTTCTGTATTGTTTCAAACCTTCCAATACTGTTCCTGGCACTTCCGGATTACTTCCGGTGCGAACCCAGTTGGTCAGTTTTTTCTGTGTTTGATATGTTTTAGTACTGTACAACATTTTGGTCTTGGTGTTTCAGGCAGATATTCCTTAATTTATTCATTTCCAGTTTTAACTCATTCATTTCTGGGAAATTGAAATCCCTTTCCAAAAGAACAGGAATATTACGGCCTAGTTTATCTAAAGTATAATCAAATAGTTCAAAAACAGGATCGATGATTGCCTCTCCATGAGTGTCGATGATTAAATTGTCGTTCAATTTATGATGACCGGCCATGTGGATGTAACTAACTTTTTCGAGTGGCATTGCATCAATAAATTCATGAGTATTGTAGTTGTGGTTGAAAGCATTAACATAAACATTGTTTACATCGAGTAGCATATTGCAGCCCGATTCTTTTACTATCCGGCTTATAAATTCACTTTCAGTAATTTCGGCATCAACAGGAGTGTAGTAAGAAACATTTTCAATTGTAAGAGGCATTTCCAGAAAATCCTGAACCTGCTTAATTCTTTTAACAATATGATTAATGCTGTCTTCTTTAAAGGGAATTGGAAGCAAATCGTAGAGATGCGCATTGTCGAGTTTTGCAAACGACAGATGCTCGGAATAGATTTTTACATTGAATTGCTTAATGATTCTCTTTAACTTCTTTAAAAAATCCCAATCTGGTTCTTCGGGGCTTCCAATTGATAGTGAGAGTCCGTGAAGAATAAGAGGATACTGCTCATTTACTTTTCTGAAAACATCACCCCAGTAACCACCAAGGTCAATCCAGTTTTCGGGAGCTACTTCAATAAAGTCGGGCATTATTTCCTGATTTAGAAATGCATCAGCTATTTCTCTTCTGAAACCTAGTCCTATGTTTATGTTTTTGTTCATGGATTTA
>JAOZNY010000029.1:0-1491 GCA_029933565.1 Bacteroidales bacterium | reverse complement strand
TGGAGTAATGGAGTGATGGAGTGATGGAGGTCTGGAGTGATGGAGTTTTGGAGTAATGGTGTGCTGGATATACAATTGCTTTCCAATACTCCATTACTCCAAAACTCCTTTTAATTTATTTTACTCAGCACCACATTTACCTTCACCACATTTGGCTTCAGTAGTTTTTTCTTTCTTCTCTGTTTTTAATTCTGCTTTTGTGGTTTTTTTGTCAGACTTTTTGCTGTCGTCGCCACCGCATTTGCCTTCGCCGCATTTGCCTTCGCCACATTTGGCTTCGGTTGCTTTACCTTCTTTTTTGTCAGATTTTACAGGCTTCGCCTCGGCTTTTTTACTGCTTCCTTCTTCAGCACCACATTTTAGTTCAAGGAGGTTGTTAACAGATGAGTTAATGTTTAGGTCGATAATTTCTGTTCTTACTTCGGCTCCGCTTCCCATTACCTGACTAACTGGTCTGGCGTTAGTAGTTACTGAGAAAGTTAATAATGCACCTGCAATAATTGATCCTGTAAGAATTGTTCTTTTTGTGTTCTCTTTTTTCATGATTCAAATTTTTAAATAATTAATAATTAAAAGATTTGAATACTTAGTCGGGGGTGAATGGATTATCTTACAATTAATTTAAAATAATTCTAAATTAATCTGTAATATTCTGTTTTTCAACTTCTTTAATGATGTTATTTTTTTGTTCGTCAGTAAGTTGATGGGCTAGATTATCTTGGTTTGTATTGTTTAATTCAGTAATATGGCGTGAAATACTTTCAGATTGATTTGCAAACTGACGACAATATTTACAAGTAGCCAGGTGCATCGATAATTTCATTTTGTCGATACATCCTAACTTAACAAATTCGCGTTTGGTTACAAATAAAGTGGCAGTGTCGCAGTTAAGCATCACCTTATGCATTCCTTTTATAATATGTTTTTTAATCCCACTCATTTCAGCCATTTATTTTCAATGCACTCCCTAAGTTGAAGTCGTGCACGGTGTAAAATTACCCAGAGGTTGGACGCCGTACATCCAATTTCCTTACAAACTTCATCGCTGTTTATTTCTTCCATAACCTTTAACACAAAAACCGACCTCCATTTTTCGGGAAGACCCTCAAGGCATAATTCCATAATAAGTTGAAATTCGGATTGTTGCATAGGATTTTCGTAATCGATACTCCAATCTTTTGGTGTTCGTTCCATTATCCAGCCACCTTCAAAATCACCATCTTCTTTAAACGGTGTGCTGAAATGCGAAGCAGGAGTTTCTTTTTTTCTGCTTTGCTTGCGGTAGTAGTCTATGACTTTTCGTTTTAAAATTGCAATTAGCCAGGTTATTTCGCTGCTGTCGCCGCGGAAGGATTGTTGTCCTTTAAGGGCAGAAATAAAAGTTTCCTGAACAAGGTCTTCGGCTGACTCTTTTGACTGCACTCGTGAGTAGGCATAATTATAGAGGTAGTCACCGTGCTGGTTTACCCAATTGCTTGGATTTATATTTGA
>JAOZNY010000422.1 GCA_029933565.1 Bacteroidales bacterium | reverse complement strand
AAGATTTCCAAAAGAATTTCTGTGGCACTCACTTTTTCAATCCACCACGATATTTACAGTTGTTCGAAATTATTCCAACAAGCAAAACCGATGCAGAGGTGCTTTCGTTTTTGACTGATTACGCATCTAAGTTTTTAGGAAAAACACCGGTTCTGGCTAAAGATACTCCGGCATTTATTGCCAACAGAATAGGTACTTTCTCGATTATGGAACTCTTCAATAATGTAAAAGACCTTAATCTTACAGTTCCCGAAATCGACAAACTTACCGGACCTGTTATTGGTCGCGCCAAATCGGCAACTTTCCGTACAGCTGACATTGTTGGACTCGACACCCTTGTACACGTAGCCAACAACATTAAAGAAACCACCAAAGACGAAGCAAACGAGATGTTCAGCATTCCTGATTATCTTCAAACCATGCTCGACAAAAAATGGCTGGGTTCGAAAACCAAGCAGGGATTCTTTAAAAAAGTAGTTGAAGACGGTAAAAAGAAATTCCTTTCAATCGACTTTAAAACCCTCGAATATATTGAGGCACCACGACCAAAATTTGGTGTCTTTGAAAAAACCAAAGCAATCGACGATTTGCGTCAGCGTATGCCGATACTTCTTGCCGACAAAGGAAAAGCAGGTGACTTTTACCGTGCCTCCTTTAATGCACTTTTCCAGTTTAGTTCAAATCGCATTCCCGAAATTTCTGAGGATATTTATAAAGTTGACGATGCCATGAATGCAGGCTTTGGCTGGAAACTTGGTCCTTTTCAAACATGGGATGCTGTGGGTGTTGAGGCAACTGTTAAAGCTATGGAAGATGCAGGTAAAAAGGCTGCTCAATGGGTTTACGATATGCTTGAAGCAGGAATCACTTCTTTCTATAAAGTAGAAAACGGCTTGAAATATTGCTACGATATTTCTTCAAAATCATATCAGGTTATTCCCGGACAAGAAGGTAGGCTTTCACTTGAAGTTCTGCGTCAGACAAATGTGCTTTGGGAGAATAATGACACTACAATCTTCGATATTGGTGATGGCGTTTTAAATATAGAATTTCACACTAAAATGAACACCATTGGTGCCGGAGTGCTCGAGGGACTGAATAAGGCCATTGACATGGCAGAAGCAGATTACAAAGCATTAGTTGTTTCCAACGAAGGTGAACATTTTTCGGCAGGTGCAAATGTGGGTATGATTTATATGATGGCAATTGAGCAGGAGTGGGAAGAACTCGACCTTGCCATTCAGTGGTTCCAAAAAACCATGATGCGCATGCGTTATTCTTCAATTCCGGTAATTGCTGCTCCTCACGGAATGGCTCTTGGTGGTGGCTGCGAACTCTGTATGCACAGCGATAAAGTTATTGCCCATGCCGAAACTTATATGGGATTGGTGGAATTTGGTGTTGGACTTATCCCCGGTGGTGGTGGAACCAAAGAGTTTGCCCTTCGTTTATCCGATGAACTAA
>JAOZNY010000028.1 GCA_029933565.1 Bacteroidales bacterium | reverse complement strand
TTCGGCCATGGGCCAGAAAAGAATGACTACAGAAGAGTATATTAATACTTATAAGGATATTGCAATTAAGAAAATGAAAGAGTATAAAATACCTGCTTCAATAACTTTGGCTCAGGGGGTTTTAGAGTCGGGAAGTGGAAACAGCCGTTTAGCAACCAAAGGTAATAACCATTTTGGTATTAAATGTCATAAAGACTGGAAAGGACAGAAAATTTATGAAGACGATGATGCAGAGCATGAATGCTTTAGGAAGTATAAAAAGGCAGAAGATTCATATAGCGACCATTCAAAATTCCTGACCCAAAGAGGGAGATATTCATTTCTTTTTGAGTATAAAACCACTGATTATAAAAGTTGGGCTCATGGTCTCAAAAAGGCAGGTTATGCCACTAACCCTAAATATCCTCAGCTTTTAATAAGGATAATTGAAAAATACGAACTTCAGAAATACGATCAGAAAGGTGGAGGAAAAAACAGAACTAAGAAAGAAGATAAATCTATCATTGTTGAATCAGCGGCATTTCCTGCCATTAGCAGTTATAAAAAAGTTTATGTAAGCAGTAAAGGCCGTCAGGTGTATGAGAACAATAAAAAGAAATTGATTCTTATTGAAAAGGGTGACACATTTTTTGGAATTGCTGAAGAGTTTGAAATTTACGCATGGCAGTTGTTTAAGTATAACGAAGTTGATAAAAAGCATATTCTTCAGGTTGGTGAAAGGGTTTATCTTGAAAAGAAAAGACGTAAGGCAGATAAGGAGTATAAAAACTACACCGTAAAGCAGGGTGATAACATGAGATTGATTTCGCATGCTTATGGGATAAAACTTAAAAACCTTTATAAAATGAATAAAATGCCTAACGGAGTGCAGCCTGAAACAGGGAAGGTGCTTAGGTTGAGGTGAAGTGGTTGGGTGGTTGAGTGGTTGTTACTTATTGAGAATGGGTTCTCCTTTTTTTATTCCTGACTTTTTATTGAAAATCAAATTAATACCAAAGCGGAAGTTGATGTATTTCTGACTGCTCCAGTTAAATGCTGAAACAATATTATCAGTAATTAAGTAAAATTGAACCGGGCTAAAATTAAGCACAAAGCCGGCACCAAAATTTACCGGAGCATACTTCAAGTATGAATATGTAACCTTAAAAGTAAAATGTTCTGAAACGGTTTTGTCGTAGCCAACTGAAACTGCCGGCGAAAAATTATTTTTAAGAAAGGTGCCTGATAAAACTGCACTAAACCGATTACTTTTATCTAATCCGTAATATTCGATGCCTGCAAAAACTCTTGTTGGTAACCTGGTTTTAAAATTTTGCTCAAATTCATTAATTTCAATTAGTTCAATTAAAGAATCAGCATAGGCTGTAAAAAGGTCTTCTGTCGTACTAATATCTGCATAAATGCCTGAGAATTCAATGTTGTCGGATTTGCTTTCGTATGATTTTAATCCCGATTTCCAATTAATAAATCCCAAATCAACAACACTAAAGTTTAGTTTTATCCTTTCCGAAACTGTAAAATCAGCACCAAAATCTACTGAAAAGCCAATGTTTTGAAAATTGAAAATGTATTCGCTTGCTGTTTTGTCGGGTTCAGTTGAGTCAGTTGCCATGCCCGATGTGTTTACAGTAAACATGGTATTTGCATTTACAACAAAAACATTTTGATCGTGAGATGCTGTTTCCATTAATATTTGGTTCTCGGCTGTTTGAATAGATGAAAGTCCTTGATTGAGATTTGCTCTAACTCCCAACTTAATTTTTTCTCCAACCATAAAACTATAACCTACATAGTAGGAAATAAAATGGTCGTGATTTATAAATGTATTGCTTAGATTTAGTTGCTGACCAATGTAGTTTGCATTTCCATTCCAAAGCAGTTTTACAAGGTCGGTTGAATAAATAGCCCTTGAATAAAGTCGATTTCTAATACCAACATTTAAATAATTCTTCTCTTTAATTTTAAAACCCAGATAAATAATATCGTTTTCAAAATACTCGGTTACATAATTATTGCTTGTAGTTTTTGATGCTAAATCGGTTAGATTAAGGTAAAGTGAATCACTTCCATCTTTTTCTGAGAAAATATCATTAAATGTAAAACTGCTGCTGTAGGTTGAATTGGAAATTGAAGAAATAAAAGGGATTCCAATAACTGTTTTTCCTTCGGGCATAAAAGCAGGATTGCTAAAATTGCTCTGTGGTACAATACTTAAGCCGTAAAGTCCCATATCCGATTGGGCTTCTGCAGTTAAAACCACAAAGCAGAATAAAATAGTAACAAATATTTTATTTATAAATTTCATTTTTACATAAACTTATGGACTTATTTTTGCCAAAAAACCTATTGCAATATCAATTTTATAATCTGAATACAGAACAACAGGAACTTCTCCATTTCCAAAAGAACTGGTTTCAACTTCCAGAAAAGCAGTATTTGATATTCTCATATTTTCCAGAAATTCTTCATCAAACTCAACAATTATTTCACTCAATACACTTTCTGTTACTTTTCCTTCGCCATCAACCAATGCCGAGGCAATATCGTCGAAAGTAATTTGGTCGAGCACATTACCACTCAAAGAGTCAACGAGTATCATTTTCATTGTTAAATCGAAAGGGAAACCGTTTGTAATATTGAGTTGCATCAACCCTTCCTGAAGAGGAAAACCCTCAGAAGACCCTGAAAACCCTAAGGTATCTGAGAAACTTAAATGGTCGGCACGCAATATTAGCGGAATCTTCAATTCAACATTTCCTATAAGTTTCGATTCGTTATTTACAAAATTCCACATGCTTTCATCAGGATTTGTAAAGCCACCACCGAAATAAATAAGTTTATCAGGTCGAATACTCAGAAAGTCAACAATTGTTGAATTGGTTTTGTCTAACATTTCTTCGCCAGTTACCCATTCTCCATTAATGCCAGGTATGTTTACGTCGATTGAGTCGAATTCAAGATATTGTGATTGTCCTGTTTTGCTGTTTAAACCAAAAAAATCTGTTTTTATCCTCATGGGTACTCCAATGCTATTTACATAGTCAATTTTCATACTTGGATTTTGCAAAATCAGTTCTCCTTCAAGTCGTTTTAAAAAATCTAAATTGAGATTGAAAGTATCATTTGTAATATTAATTTGTTGTTTACCAAAATAGCCATCGGTATAACCAATATTTAGATCTTCCATTGCAAAAAATCCATTTACCTTGTCCGACGAATCGAATTCTACAATGTAATCTGTGGGTAGTATTACTATCTCCATTTCAATAGGCATTTGGTTATAGGCTTTTACAGGGCCGGCAGTAAGGTTAGTATACATACCACTAATATTCCATTGCTCATTTACTATTCCTTCAGCTAAAAGCTCAAAATCATGACCTGGAATGTTATTGTTAATTTCTGATTCCGGCAAATTAAGACTTACATTAATTGCAACATTTAATTCGGAATTAAGGTTGTAAGTGAAAATGCCTTCTGAGAATAGAATATTATGTAATTGTTTGGGGGCAACCGGAAATTCGATCCAACTGGTTTCGGCATACATTATTTGCTCAGTTATTTTTGCTTTACCACTAATAATTCTCAGGTTCCTAGCATCAAGTCCAAACATCATTCCTTCATTCAAATCAATATAAACCTTATCGGGAAAACTACCTCCGCTCTCAAAACTGTTAATTGTAAAACCAAACTCATTTCCTAAAGTAAGACCTGTAATATCGATTGAATCAGTGTATTGTTCATTTGGGAGTAGTTCTGCAATATTTATATTCTTAATTATATAATTATTGCTAATATCTAGAACATTAAAATCAATGTTTAGGATAGAAACAGGCAAACTATTATTAATGTCAACAAACAATTTCCCTCTTGAAAATGTAAGTTCAATGTACTCTTCAATTGCTTCTGACTCAAGCGTAACCTCTTCCAGTAATTGAAATGGTGGAAAATAGTTCTCAGCGCCATTATATTTAATAAGAGAGTCGCGTACGTTTTGATCTAAAAATGGTAAAATATCATATAGGGTAAATTCAGATTCAAGAGCAAAAGAGGGCATAAATAGTTCTCCCAATGAGAAATTTTGTTCTTTAATAATATCATCTTCAATATCTAAAAGAGTATCTGCCGAAGTATTAAAAACAGAATCTTTGTAATAAATATATATCAAACTACTATCGGGTTGAGTAATTAGGTTTGTGTCGTTGGTAAATAAATCGTTAAGTACTATTGTTGTATGAATAAATGGGGCAGCAACTTCCGGCTTCCAATCGGAAGTAGATATCTTATTGAATTCCTTTTTACACGAATAAGTTCCAAATATAAATATACTAATAAGGATGGTAATTGTAAGATGTCTTGGTTTCATTTGTTTGTTTTGCTTGAGAAGCGTAAAAATACAAAAAAAGTAATCAAAAACCAAATTTAATGATTACTGATGTAAAAAAGGTTTGAAAATATGTCACTATTGTCCGCTAAAAACATCTGAAATTCATTGTAAGGCTGTTTATGTGTAACCTCTACGAGGTATAAAAAAACGGGGCTATCTTTTTACTACACTAATATATCGCCTACAGCGAATTCCACGTAGTGGATGCCTTATTGTAACCAAGACGATTAAAAGAAACAATTCGCTTCCCTGTAGGGGATTAATTATTTTTGCAGGACAACAATGAAATTATGTAAAGATGGAAGATTAGCAGATTGACGAAAAAGAGCGAAATCAGAGAAATTCATTTAGTATGCTTCGATTTTTTATTTTTACAAAAAAATACAGATAAAATGAATATTGCAATATTACTATTAAACAAAGGTCGTGGAAGTGGGGAAGTTGCTCGTGAACATGCACGCCATTTATTGAAACTTGGTCATAAAGTATATTTTATGCATCCAAACATTGGTGATGGAATAGAAGGTGCCGTAAATATTGACATAAAACTTCATACTAATATTACACCTGTGCACGAATATTTACCTTCGGCTGGCGATACTCAGCATCAGGTTGCCAGAATGAGCCACGAAGAAATGATGTTGTATCTGCCAGATTATGAGAGTGCCCTTGAAACAATTATAAATGATGTGGATGTTATTATTGGGCATCATGCTAATTTAAGTGCAGTTGCAGTACACAATGTTGCAAAGAAATATAACAAACCCTATGTAATTTTTGCCCATGGAACAGGCATTGAGCCACGCCATCATGGTTTTTGGGATGACAAGAATTGGGAAATGATCAAGACGGCTTTAATTGAAGCAAATGGGGTTTTGGTAACTACAGATTATGTAAGGGATGAACTTATAAAACCTTTGATAGATATACCAAACAGTAAATTTCTTGTTTTGCCTTGCGGTGTTGACCTTGTTGATTTCAGACCCGATAATACAGAAGGTATAAGGGAGAAATATGATTTGAAAGGAGAATATGTAATTTGCCCGGGAGCATTGATGGCCTCTAAAGGACCACAAAATGTTGTGAAGGCTTCTGTTGAATATTCCGACATTGCTCAAACAATTTTTATTGGTGCGGGAGAGTTGCAGGAAGAACTGGAAAATGAACTTGGTGACAGAGGTAAATTTCTTGGTTTTGTTTCCTCCGAAGACAAGGCTAAACTGATTAACGAAGCCACTTTATTGGTTGCTGCTCCGGAAAAGAAGGAGCATTTTGGAATAATTTATGCCGAGGCACTTGCAGGAGGAACTCCTTGCGTTGCCTACGAGGGCGGGGGTGTTGCTTCAATAGTTACTCCAACCGAAGGTGTTTTAACAGAACGCAGTCCAAAAGCATTGGGAGAAAAAATCAGGTTTTTGTTACAGAACTGGGGACAGCGTAAGCAAATGGGAATTTCAGGTCGTGATCGTGCCGAGAAAAGATATGATTATCACCAATTGGTTAAAGAGTTGGTTGAGTGGTTGGAAAAGGTGATGTGAAAAAATTTTAATTAAAAGATTATTCCGGATACTCGTAAATTGTAGTATTAATTGTTCGGATCACCTCTCCGGGTTCAACAGTATTGTATGATGGGGTATAGTATTCATACACTTTTGTTACATAGCCTTCGTAATCAAATTCATATTCATAGTATTTATTGGCAATCGAACTTGATGTCCCAGTGGGGCATCCATTTCGTAAAGAAATACTTTCAATGAGATTTTTGGTATTCTTTCCTTTTATACCGTTTAAAAAGTAAGAAATATCCAACTTATTTAAATGCCAATTGTAAGCAAAGTAGTCGGTGCAACCCGATGCCCAGTCATTGGGAACTGTTTTCTGGCTACTAATATTTTCATTGTCAATGGTATTGGTAATTACAACATTTCCCGAATCGACGTTTATACCACTGTAATCCCAGTAATCATAATACCACTCAATTAAAAATCCATTTTCGTATTTGTAAGTCGATTTTGTAACCCACAGACCACTTGTTGTAAAACTTGAGTCCTGACTCGAGATTGCCACACCTTCTTCACCCATGGTAAATGTAATTTTGTGAATTATCTGGTTTTCTGTATTTCTTGTAATCCTTTCTATTATTGAGTCGTAGTCGTTGAAAACTGTTGTTTCCACCAATTCATCGTTAATGTACTTTGAATAATCTATAACTTTTGTATCTAAAAAGTCGACTTTGTATTTTACAATCTCATCCGAATATTCGTATATAAATATCGGTTCTTCGGATTTTTTGCATGCATCAAGAATTAGGATTAATCCAAGAGTAAATAAGAGTAGTTTTGTTTTATTATTCATTTTTTCAAAGATAAGAAAAACAGAAATAAATCAATTAGTAATATTTAATTTATTATTTGAAGGACAATACTACCATTACTCCACTACTTCATCATTCCACCACTCCATCAACTTCTTTATTTTACCAATATCACTTTATAAGCCTGCTTAAAACCATCGAGATTTACAAGGATGGCATATGCTCCTGCCCTAAATGCAGAAATGTCAAACGACAGAACTCCATTGCTTTGAATTGTTGGGTTGGGTATATCCATTACTTTTTGTCCCATAGAATTAAAAACCTGAAGAGTAGTTTTTTCTGAAGAAATT
The DNA here is from genome assembly GCA_029933565.1 of Bacteroidales bacterium. Taxonomy (GTDB): domain Bacteria; phylum Bacteroidota; class Bacteroidia; order Bacteroidales; family F082; genus BM524. The sequence continues at coordinate 12,805 of JAOZNY010000028.1, read as the reverse complement.
TCACCAACCTTTATGTTTACTTGTCCGCGTGTTATTGTTGGAAACACTATTGACTCTACTTTTATCATATCGTTGACCATAAGGCTATCGGCACCGTTAGCCGATTCAACTATGAGTCTAACATCAAATAAACCACCATTGAAATATCTAACCTTCTCGGGATATTTTTTGGTAGAAGTTTCAGGGTCGCCACCTTCAAAATACCATTTGTAGTTTGTAATATTTCCTTGCGAAAGATTAGTAAATTCTATTGCTCCACCTATTGTAACCTTATTAGAACTTGTCGAAAAGTCTGCTGTAATACTTGTTGAGTCGAGGTTGCTGCCATATAAAAATTCAACTCCCGAATTAGTTGGGTCGAGCCAGTATTTTAGTTGAGAGGTTGAGTCGTTGCCGTTCGATTCCCAGTGGTAACTGAATTTACCATACCAGTCAGGGCTATCTTGATTTAAGCAACTTGCCAGTCCACCAGTTAAAGTGCCTGTCAAAAGTCCCTGTTCGTTGTAAATTGGCGAGCCCGATGAGCCTCCTTCGGTTACGCCTTGCCCACTTTCGGTTTCCGACCAGTTAGTTTTCCAGTATTTGCCGTCTGCGTCTTCAATATCACTAAAGTAATTGGTTGATTTTGATGGCTGCAAATATGTTGAAATCATTTTTATATCACCTTGTGGATGGTGGATGCATGCACCATTTTGTGGTGTTGAGCCACTTCGGTCCCAGCCAACATAATAAGGGGAAAACTCCGATGGTACTTCCTGATCAAGGAGTAGGAGTTTGAAATCAGAAAACACATTTACATTGCTTGTTGCATTTGCAAGGAGTTTTGAACCATAAATTGTATTTTTCTCAGGCTCAAATACCGGTTTATCGCAATCAGGCGATTCAAAACCAAAGTCGAAAACCCAGTCGGAATAATCTTCTTCAGAGGCTCCGTCGCCACAATGATTGGCAGTTAGTAAATATGGTGTTCCATCTTTCTGAGTGTTATTTATCAGCGAGCCGGTACACCAAAAAAGTTGAGTGCCATGTTTTACCAATATCCTGCTTACACTGTTCTTAATAAATTTGTAACTCTCTCCTTCTGGGCAATTAACGCTTATTTCGCATAAGCCTGCATTGCCAAAATCTTTTATGTCTTCAATGGTAGAGTATCCAACTTCCCTTAAAGTAAATGGGAGTTCTTTTATTTCATCGCTAATAAATTCAATAATAATTGTGTTAGACCTGAAAATAGAAGTGCCAAAACGGGATGTTTGATTTTTATTGTTTACAATAATTACCTGCTGGTTTAAATCGGGGCAGTAAATAAAAAGTTCTTCTTCTTTACCTAGGTTCATTTCTGAGAAGTAGGCATTTATGGTAGTTGCCTTTTCGTTAGTTACAATCAGTTTCCACAAATAATTTCCGTTTCCTAAATATTCCCATTTACCGGCATTCACAAAATTATCTGAAATATTTACCGTTTCACCAAAATGTAAAGCTTGTGGATTTTGAGCAGTTTTATTAATTATAATTTGCTCAAATTCTGTACTAATATCTAAATTGCTGTTTTGAGGAATTATGTCAATGCCCGGTGGGGTTTGATTTGTGTAATTTTGGCCTAAGCCAATAAGGCTTGTAACAAAAAGAAAAAATACTATAAAAACTAACTTCATTTAATGTTCGATTTCTTACAAATTATGATTAAGTTTTTTAAAGTTAATCTGATTTGGTTGAAAAAACTGAAAAATTGATTGACTTTCTATTTGACACACCCCTGATTCCCCTCTCAATAGGGGATAAGCGGAAATCATTTTTTCAGTTTTATATGTCATTTTATAAACTTTAAACAACTTTGATATTAAAAAAAAGGCCTGTACTTAAAACCATGGTACAGGCCTTTTTATTGTAAAGACTATTTCACCAACGAAACTTTTCTGCTAACAGAGTTGTCGTCAGATATTAAATTAATAATGTAAAGTCCGGTTTTTTCTGTAGAAAGGTCAACAACAAATGATTTGTTTTTTGTAGTGCTAAACTCTCTAATCTTTCTTCCTGTGTTGTCCATTACTTCAACGGTAACTTCCTGATTATCTGCTTCAGCAAATTTAATTACAAATATTCCGTTACCTGGATTTGGATAAACCCTAAAGTCGTTTGGTCCTTCAAATTCGCTCATGCCAACCCAGTCAACAAGTATGTAATCTTCCATTAGCATGGTGTCGTCACCAATGCCGTTGGTAATTTTTAGAGTAACATTAAATGCGCCACCTTCTTCGTAAATAATATCTTGTGGGTTTTGCTCCTCTGATGCTTCAGGTGTTCCTCCTTCAAAAGTCCATTCCCAATACTCCGGGTTGTTTATGGAAATGTCGGTAAAGTTTACCGATTCATTTTGGTTGATGTGAGTACTGCTCGACTCAAAGTCTGCAACAGGAGCCTCACTACCAACAGTAATATAATTTTCTTTAACCAAAGTATTGTTGCCACCCAAATTTGTGGCTGTAAGTGTTACGTTGTAAGTTCCTTCGGTACTCCATCGGGCTTGAGGGTTCTGTAAACTTGAGGTTGCCGGCGATCCGCCTTCAAACTCCCAGCTCCACTCAATTACATTGTCAACTGATAGATCGTAAAAGTGGTTGATCTTATTTGTTTTAATAAACTTAAACTCAGCATCAAACTCGGCTACCGGCAAAGGCATTGCAGTTACATGGATATAATCTTGTTTTATCTCAGTGTCGTTTCCATCGGCATTCTCAACATAAATTGTAACATCAAAATCACCCATTTCGTTATAAACTACAAATGGATTTTCTTCAATTGAGTTAACAGGCTCGCCACTTTGAAAAGTCCATTCCCTCTCCATGATTCCTGGTCCTGAGATATCGCTAAAGAAAACAGTATCGCCTTGCATAATGGTAGTTGTAATGGCTTCAAAGTCAGCAGTAGGAGGAATGATTTGCCACGAAACTCCAGGAAGTTTTTCAATTCCGGTGTTGTTAGGGTCCAGCCAATCTTTAAGCCTTACACCTGCTGTATTGCCATTTTGATCCCATGAATACCAAATCTTACCGTAATAAGCCGGAGATGGAGTTGAACAAGAGTTGGAAGTATATCCACCGGTAAGGTCGCCCATAATCAAACCATTTGAGTCGAATATTGGTGAGCCTGATGAGCCACCTTGCATAATTGATCTTCCATTAACAGTTTCTGCCCATTGTAGTTTCCAGTGTGTTGGTAGTCCATTCCAAAAAGTAGAAGATTGGAGTGGAGTGTCGTAAGTAGAAATCTTTTTTATGTCGCCTGCTGGATGGTGCACGCCAACTCCGCTTCCAGCATCATCAACTTCGTTGGTTCGGTTCCAGCCATTGTAAAATACCTGATAGACAACCGGAATAGTCTGATTAAATTCAACAAGATAAAAATCAGAACCTTCGTCTGCTTGAGTAATGTCTTTTGCCTTGAGCGAACATCCTGTCATAGTTTGTGAACCGGAAGCATTTCCTCCACAAGTAGATGCCTGATAGTTGAAATAAAATACCCATTGATTAAGATCGTAAGAACTTGCTGTTCCACCGCAGTGTGCTGCAGTTAAGAAATATGGGGTTCTGTCGTTTTCTGTATTATTGATCAATGAGCCTGAGCACCAGTAGTAACTTCCTCCAATTTTTATTGAAATTCTAGCAGCACCATCAATCTGGTTTTCCCAGTTGTCGCCTTCCTCGCATACAACATCAATCATGCACCACCATGAGTCGCGGTCGCCATCAAAACCAAATTCAATATTACGGTATGCATATGCCACTTCCGATACATTTAACCTAGGGCTTTCAGTTTGATTCTTTGGTTGCCAATATTCCAAAGTTACTTTATCGCCTTTTATAAATTGTGTAGAGAATAAATTTTCTTCGGGGTTAACCTGATTAGTGTAAGCACCTAGTATCTGTTTTTTATCGGAATTGTACAGGAATAATTTGCCTCCTTCAGGCATATAAAAATCGTTGTAATAAACTCCCAAAGCAAGTGCTCCCGGAACTTCAATTTCTAATCGCCAAACTTTATCGCCACCGGGTAATTCTGTCCATGTGCCAGAATTTTCAATTCCTTTTTCCACAATTACCGAAACACCCATTCGGAGCGGGTTAGGAGTTTCGTCTGCTTCATCCAGAAGATCTTGCTGATTAATGGCAGCCATGTCGGGAGAATTAAAACTTAGTTTTTGAAAATCATTATCCAACTGGTAGAGAATACTTGGAGGTGTACCTCCATTACTGATTTGTGCAAATAGATTGCCTGAAACAGTTAAAAAACCTATGCTTATCGCAAAAATAAAAAGGTAAAATTTCTTCATTATTTTATATTTAAATTGTTTAATATCTCAACTATTCTTTATTTATTGTTTAATTAGTTCGCAACTGTTGACTTTTTGTTTTTAATCTCTTTCAAATATGATTTAAGATCTCTAAACACCTCAGGTGCAAGTATGTAAAGTCCAATAATATTTGGAAAAGACATACTTAGAATCATCATATCTGAAAAATCAATTACCGAAGTAAGTGACGACGATGCTCCAATAATAACAAAGACAAGAAAAATTAGAAAAAAGATGTTTTTAGTAATTTTACTTTTCCCAAATAAATATTCAAAACCCTTTAAGCCGTAGTACGACCAGGAAATCATTGTTGAAAATGCAAAAAGCACAATAGCAACACCTAAAATATATGGAAACCATGAATACACGCTTTCAAATGCTTTTGATGTTAACTGAACACCATTTAGGCCTTGGGCAATTTCAGGATTGTGAAAGCCCGTAAAAATAATCACTAAAGCAGTCATTGTACAAATTAACACCGTATCGATAAAAGGTTCCAGTAAAGCAACTATACCCTCGCTAACAGGTCTGTCTGTTTTAACAGCTGCATGTGCAATAGATGCTGAACCAACACCTGCTTCATTTGAAAATGCTGCTCTTTGAAATCCGGCAACCAACACCCCAATTATGCCACCTTTTATTGCCATGGGGGCAAATGCACCATTAAATATCATTGAGAAAACTAATCCAATATCGCTAAAGTTTAAAGTAATAATAATGCTTGCAGCAAATACATAAATAATTGCCATAAAAGGGACAATCTTTTCTGTAACCTTGGCAATGCCTTTTATTCCGCCAATTATTACCGCACCAACAATTACGGCCATTACAAGGCCAAACAATGCTCCATAATTTTCAATTGCAGGAGCCAGAGTTGAAAATTGCTGAAAGGCCTGATTTGCCTGAAACATATTTCCGCCACCAAATGAGGCACCAATTACAAGTACTGCAAACATAAATGCTAAAACTTTCCCAAGGGGGGCAAGACTTATTCCTGCAATTTTTTTATTCTTCAACCCTTCACTTAAATAATGCATGGGTCCACCCGACACATTGCCATAGTTGTCAATACTTCTGTATTTAACGCCAAGGGTAACTTCTGTAAATTTTAATGACATGCCCAAAAAACCTGCTAAGATCATCCAGAATGTTGCACCGGGACCACCAATGGTTATGGCAATTGCTACGCTCGAAATATTGCCAAGTCCCACTGTACCTGATAGTGCAGTTGCAAGAGCCTGAAAATGCGACACTTCTCCCTCGTCGTCAGGATTGTCGTATTTGCCCTGTACTAATCCTATGGCATGCCTAAAGCCCCTTACATTAATAAATTTCATGCGGACGGTAAAAAAGAATGCCCCAATTATTAACCAAACCACAATAAAAGGGATTGGCTTTTCTATTGGATTTCCATCTTCATCGAGGAAGGGTTTACCGTTTTCATCGTAAACAATAGGGTCGTAAATGCCAAAATAAGTAAATGGATCCCAAAATAATACTGTTGCCATTCCTCCAACTATGGGTTCAAAGACATCATTTATCCTGTCGCTCAAAGTTATTTCATCAGGAATAGTATTTACTTCCTGTGAAGTTTTATCTTGTCCCTGACTGAAAAAGTGGGTCGAAATAAAGATTAAAAGAAGTAGGAAACGTAGATTCTTAATACTCATTAAGGCTTTCAACAATTTGTTAAATCAAAAGCCCCAAAATTAGTAAAATTTAATAAGCAATTTTAGTCATTTGTCTAAGTAATTACTCAATGTTTTTCATCAGTGTAAATTGATGATTTATAAAACTTTTCCATTTTCTGAATTTTTTGTATCTTTTCACTCTCAAAATCTAAAAACTTGTTTAATAATCTAAAGAACTACTTAAATCCTTTTTTTACCCTGAACAAGGGCGAGCAAAGAGGCATTGTCTGGCTTTTGGTTTTAATTGTATTGGTGTTAATTTATAATTTGACTATGCCTTATTTTATTGATAAGGGTGAAACAGATTTTTCAAAGTTTAAAGAGGAAATTACTATTTTCAGGCAACAGAGAAATGTTTTTCAGGACTCGGTGGAAGTTAGGAAGAAACAAAATAAAGGAGGTTTGACGCAAGAAGAGGCGGCGATGGTTCTAAAGCCTTTTAGTTTCAATCCAAATACTTTGGATGAACAGGGTTGGCTTAAAATGGGCTTCACTTCAAGGCAATTCCAAAGTATTAACAATTATCTTAGCAAAGGGGGTAAATTCAGGAAACCCAAAGATTTGAAAAAAATGTATTGTATTTCTGAAGTTGAGTTTGAGATTGTTGAACCTTTTATTGTTATTGAGGAATCAGTTGAAAAGGGTGTGGATAGCAGGGAAAGAAGAAATAAAACACAATCGGGGAAGAAAGATTATTCTAAAAAGACCAATAAACGGGAAGTTGTTAAATATGTACAACTGGAGTTGAATTCTGCCGATTCGGCAAAGTTGGTTGGCAACTTAAAACTTTATCCAAGTATAGCCTCGAGAGTTATTAAATACAAAATGAAATTAGGTGGTTTTTATAAAAAGGAGCAATTGCTTGACGTTTATAATTTTCCTAAAGGGTATTATCAAAAAATTGAAGCATTTATTGAGGTAGACTCCTCGTTAATAAATAAAATAAATGTAAATAGTATTGCCTTCAAGCAATTGCTAAAACATCCGTATTTTGATTATGAAACTGTAAAGATAATCTTCAACAACAAACCCAAAAAAGGTAAAATGTATTATTCCAGTTTTCAGGAGTTGAGAGAACTTACAGGAATAAACGATAGTATTGCCGAAAGGATAAAGCATTATTTGTATTTTGGCTCTCCAAAATAAAATTATGTCAAAAGCAAATATATTCAACAGTTTCCCAAAGACATTTTGGGTTGCCAACACCCTTGAACTGTTCGAACGTTGGGCATATTACGGAATGTTTACCGTACTTTCTGTTTACCTTACAAACCCTGTTTCTGAAGGTGGCTTAGGCTTTACCGATAATCAAAGGGGGGTAATGCAGGGTGTTGCAACAGCGCTTCTTTATCTTTTACCAATTCTTGGCGGGGCTATAGCCGATAGGTTTGGTTATAAAAAAGTGTTGCTTTCGGCTTTTGTAACATTAGCTGCGGGTTATTTTGCCATGGGGCATTTCAGTACTTATGCAACAGTTTTTGCTTCTTTTCTGTTGGTGGCAATTGGTGGTGCAATGTTTAAACCAATTATTGTAGCCACAGTTTCAAAAACTACCACCAATGAAAATGACACACTGGGCTTTGGTATTTTTTATATGATTGTAAATATTGGTGGTTTTATTGGGCCATTTGTGGCTTCTAAATTAAGAGATCTGGATTGGGGCTATGTTTTTATAATGTGCACAGTTGTAATACTTTTTAACCTAATTATACTTTACTTCTATAAAGAACCTTCAGTTGAAACCAAGGAAAAGGAGACCTTAAGTGAAAGCTTAAAAAAAGTGATTACAAATACCGGAACTGTACTGAAGGACACAAAATTTGTAATGTTCCTGATAATTATGGTGGGTATGTGGACAATGTATATGCAGTTGTTTTTTACGCTTCCTGTTTATATAACTCAGTGGATAGATACAAGTGATATTTACAATTCACTACCCGGGTTTTTAGCCCCAGTATTAGGTGCCATTGATAATGGAAAAGGTGTAATCCGACCTGAATTGATGATTAATATACCTGCTTTTACAATTATTGCTTTTCAAATTTTTATGAGTAACAGATTAAAGAATATAAAACCAATAATGTCGATGATTGTTGGGATTTCTGTAATAGCAATAGGCTTTGGGCAAATGTCGTTTTCTACGGCGGGCATTTATATTATTTTAGGAGCAGTAGTTCTGGCATTTGGCGAAATGGCAAGTTCTCCACGTATTCAGGAATATATTGGCAGGATTGCACCCAAGGAAAAGGTTGCTTTGTATATGGGTTATAGTTTCTTGCCTGTGGCAGGAGGTAATTTAATTGGAGGTTTATTGTCGGGAAGCCTTTATGCGTCTTTGTCAAATAAATACACTTTTCTAAAAGATTATTTATCAACAAAGAATATTAATCTGGCAAATGCTTCGGAACTGGATGATGGCCAACTTTACCAAATGGCACTTGAAAAATTAAATTTAAGCACTACTGAACTTGATTCTATTTTATTCAATCAATACGATCCGGGCAATATTTGGCTGGTTTTTGCATCTATTGGAATTGTAACATCTGTATTGTTGTTTGTTTACAATAGGTTTTTGTTAGATAAAAAATAATTTATGGCCTATAACCCAAATATTCATAATCGCAGATCCATTCGATTAAAGGGGTATGATTATTCGCAGGCAGGATTATATTTTATAACAATATGTTGTAAGGATAGGGAATGTTTTTTTGGGAAAATATTGAATAATGAAATGATATTGAATGATGCCGGAAAAATGGTTGATTTTGAATGGTTGGAATTGCCCAAACGATTTGCCAATATAAAATTGCATGAATATATTGTAATGCCGAATCATTTTCATGCAATATTGGAAATCGTAGAGGCAACCCTCGTGGTTGTCTCAAACGACGATAACGCCCAAAATGATAATGTTGTTGAAAAGGGTCACCCACAAGGGGTTGACCCTGCGGTTGACACCATGGTAAAAACGTTGGGTGATATGGTTGGTGCATTTCAATCAATTACAACCGTTAAATATATAAAATGGTGTAAAAACAAAAAATTGGAAACAATTCAATAAAAAATTATGGCAGCGAAATTATTGGGAACATATTATCCGCAATGAAAAATCGTTACAAAATATTTCTGAATATATTATAAATAACCCTAAAAATTGGACAAACGATAAATTGAAATAGTCATAAGTCATATTTATGAATAAGTATAATAATTTTCGTTAACAATTTTTTAGAAAGCAATATCAGAATAGTTTGCCCGTTTCATGGGTAATTTCTAAATTTACCGATTCAAAAATTTAATCAAAATTATACGATGGAAAAAGTAATAAGTTATATCAAGGAAAACAAAGAAAGGTATTTAGAAGAATTATTTGAAATAATTCGAATTCCTTCAATTAGTTCGCTTTCGGAACACAAAGGCGATATGGTGAAAACAGCAGAGGCTTATCGCGAAAGTTTGCTAGCCGCAGGTGTTGACAAGGCAGAGGTTATGGCTACTACCGGAAATCCGGTTGTTTATGCTGAGAAGATTATTGATGCAAGTTTGCCCACAGTTTTGGTTTATGCCCATTACGATGTTATGCCTGTTGACCCAATCGAACTTTGGGACTCTCCACCATTTGAGCCTGAAGTGCGCGATGGAAAAATATGGGCCCGTGGAGCCGACGATGACAAAGGTCAGGGTTTTATGCATGTAAAGGCATTTGAGGCATTAGTGAAGCACGATAAACTTCCGGTAAACGTGAAGTTTATGATTGAAGGTGAAGAAGAAATTGGTTCAATAAGTTTGGGTGCTTTTTGTGAGGCTAACAAAGAAATGCTAAAAGCTGATATTATTTTGGTTTCTGACACAGGAATGATTGCCGAAGATATTCCATCAATCACCACAGGATTACGTGGACTTTCTTATTGGCAGGTTGAGGTAACCGGTCCAAATCGCGATCTTCACTCCGGATTGTTTGGTGGTGGCGTTGCCAACCCAATTAATGTACTTTCAAAAATGATTGCCTCAATGACCGACGAGGACAATAAAGTGACAATGCCTGGTTTTTACGATGATGTTTTAGAGTCCTCAGATAAGGAAAGAGAAATGTTGAACAAAGCACCATTTAGTCTTGATGAGTACCAAAAAGCTATTGATGTTGAAACTGTTGATGGAGAGGCTGGTTACACTACAATTGAGCGTACCGGAATTCGTCCTTCTTTTGATATTTGTGGAATCTGGGGTGGTTATACTGGTGAAGGAGCTAAAACAGTTCTTCCTTCAAAGGCCTATGCCAAGGTTTCTACGCGTTTGGTACCAAACCAAAATAATGAAAAGATCGCTAAAATGTTTGAGGAGTATTTTGCAAGCATTGCACCTAAATCGGTTAAAGTGAAAGTTGAGTCGTTGCATGGTGGACAGGCTTACGTTTGTCCCATTGATCTTCCTGCCTACAAAGCAGCAGAAAAGGCTTACGAGAAAATTTATGACAAAGTACCTGTGCCAACCCGAAGCGGTGGTAGTATCCCAATTATTTCAACCTTTGAGGATATCCTTGGTATAAAATCAATTTTGATGGGTTTTGGATTGGAATCTGATGCAATTCACTCACCCAACGAAAACTATCCACTAAACAATTTCTATAACGGTATTGAAACCATCAGTTGGTTTTATCAGTATTTTGCTGAAGAGATGAAGTAAAGAAGTTTTTTTTGTACGGAACACCGGTTTGAATTTGTAATTTGAATCGGTGTTTTTTTTGTTTAAAGGTTAAGTTATAAACTTAACCCAGTGGAGGTATGGAGTTGTAATAAAAAAGTACGTGTGTCTTTGCGAGGACGATGGAGGAGGACGCGGCAATCTTATTAAGCTCAGTTGGAATTACAGTGTGATTTCCAGTAATTTACCCTTAATCGTCTTTTTCCTCCCTTGGTTTCCTTGGTCGCCTTGGTTTTCTGTCGGCAGGTTTGCTGTCGTCTTTTCTGTTCGAAAATCTCCTTGAGCCGTATTCAGGCTTATCGCCGAAACGTGGTTTGTCTGTAGATGAAAATCTTTTCTTTTTGAAATCACCTTCTCGGTTACTGCCTCCAGAACCTTCTTCACGTTTGCTGCCATAACCACCGTCACGTTTTCTGTCACCAAAACCACCTTCTCTTTTTCTTCCACCGTAGCTGCCTTCTCTTCTTTTGTCGCCAAAATTACCTTCTCTTCTTTTGTCACCAAAGTTTCCTCTTTTTCTGTCATCCGAATCACCTTTATCTTTTTTGGTGCCCTCGTACATTTCAAATTTTAGGTATTTGGTTTCTATGGGACCATTATAAAGTGTGTGCTTTACTGAGGGGCGAAGGCCGACAAATTTTGCAGCTTCAATATTTGGTGTAATTATCCAGGCCTGAAAACCCGTAAAGTTTTGTTTTAAAACATCGCCAATACCTTTGAATAAATCGCGTAACTCACCTCTTTCCTCCATTCGTTTTCCATAAGGAGGATTGAAGATCAATATTCCTTTTTTTGTTTCCGGAATTATCTGGTCGAAAAATTTATGTTCTACAATTACATCTTTATGAAGACCTGCATTTTTTAAATTTCTTTTTGTAATTGCAACAGCAACTTCTGAACGGTCGGAGGCTATAATATTGCAATCTGTTTCAGTAACTTCTGCATTAGCCTCTGCCTTAACCTTTTCCCAAAGTTTTTCGTCGAACGAACTCCATGTAAAAAATGCATACTTGCTACGGTAGTAGCCTGCCGGAATATTCATGGCAATCATGGCTGCTTCCATGGGGATAGTCCCCGAGCCACACATTGGGTCAATTAAATCCTCTTTGCCGTCCCAGCCACTAATCTTAATCATGCCAGCCGCTAGTACTTCGTTAATAGGGGCTTTGTCAACGGCTACTTTGTATTCCCTTCTGTGGAGCGACTCGCCGGAACTGTCAAGCGAAATGGTGCAAATATCGTGGGCAATGTGAACATCGATGTAAACATCAGGAATGTCTTTTGCCACCCACGGACGTTTACCTACCACTTCCCTAAACTGGTCAACAATGCCATCTTTTACCCTGAGGGCAGCAAAGTGCGAATGGTCAACTTCAGAATAAAAAACATTTGCATTTACAATAAACGATTGATCGACATTGAAAATCTTCGTCCAATCTATTTTTTTAACCTTTTGATAGAGTTCGTCGTTGCTTTTAGCAGAGAAAACCCCAATTGGTTTTAGTATTCTAATGGCTGTACGGCTGCAGTAATTCACTTTATACATCAACTCTTCGTCGCCTTTAAAAGTTGCTCCGCGCTTGATGATTTTCACATCTTTAGCGCCTAGTTGTTTTAATTCGGTCGACAAAACTTCCTCCATTCCTGCAAATGTTTTTGCAAGAAAATCGAAGCCAGGTTCAAATGGTTTTAGTCCTTTCATTAGTGGCAAAATTAAATAAATTGCAATACATTATCTTTGCTCACAAATAATTAATTTTCAGATGGATATTAAAGAAGCACAAACTAAAGTTGATAAGTGGATAAATACAACAGGGGTTAGATATTTTAATGAACTCACAAACATGACAATTTTAACCGAGGAGGTTGGTGAACTGGCACGAATATTTGCACGCAAATACGGCGAACAATCATTTAAAGAATCGGAAAAAGATTACGATATGGCCGATGAAATGGCCGATGTGCTGTGGGTGCTTATCTGCCTGGCAAACCAAACTGGCGTTGACCTTAACGAGGCTCTGGAAAATAACTTTAAAAAGAAATCATTACGCGATAAGGATAG
>JAOZNY010000421.1 GCA_029933565.1 Bacteroidales bacterium | reverse complement strand
TGCTGTTGCTCGGCACTGGACCAAAGTTCACGCAAGAAAGGAACCCAGGTAGGATCGAGTATCTTGTACTCTCCACTTTTCAACTTAACAATTGTAACACTATGGTTAAACTGATCGGCTGGAATGTAATCTATTCGCGAGCCAGCCATTGTCATTGCCGGATAGGATTCAAATCCTGCTGCCCTGAGCATTGTAATTAGCATACCCGCTTTATCCTTACAAACCCCACAACGATCAGTAAAATTCATTTCTCCGCTGTGCAGAGTGTAGCCTTCACCTGGTCCCATGGAAATTCCTGAATACCTAATCTCGTCGGCTGTCCAGTGAGTAAGTAAAGAAATCGAATCCATTTCATCTTTGGCATCCTTAAGTATTTCATTTACTTTTTTATCGATATCAAGAGTAGAATTAAAACTGCCATAGTCTTCATTCACCTTGTAAAACCACAACGATTTAGCATACCAATCAGGACTGGTTGAAATAAGAAGTTTGGGCGCAATATCAGAATATGCTACCATATTAGGCTCCCTTTTAATGGGCAAAATATCCTCTTTAATAAATGTGTAAACCATTTTATCATCCTTAAGTATTGCCGATGATTCTGCCTTACCATTGTAAAATTGATATTGAACCAATTTTTCCTTTGGAATGCTTACGCTGTAGTATTTTAGTAAAAGAGGGGTGCCACTCCAGAAAGGAATAATATCATAAAAGTGACCTCTCATGGGAGGAATGTATTTGTCATCATCATCCTGAAGAAGAGCATAAGTGTATCCTTTTTTGAAAAGGAAAATCTCCACTGCATCGCCAGGCTCAAGACGTCCAACCTCAATCATTTTCTCCCTTGCTCCCCAATAGATCATTCGGGCTGGAGCCGGATAATCAACAACTTTTGAAACATCTAATTCTACTTTACTTCCATCTTTTCTGTAGATAACAATCTTCTTTATGTCGACATAAGCCGAAAGAGGATCGTAGCCATATTTAAAAATACTAAAGTCCTTGGCTCCTTTAGTAGTAAGGATTTTTGATAATGTATGAGTGTGGTAATAACTTAATCCCGTTTCCAGCATATCAACATCAGTGCTATCAAATATTATCAGCAAATCACTATTTGGATAATCCGTACTGCTTCCCGATGATTTTATTAACTCGGGTATTGAACTTGAAAAAGCAAATTGTGTGAGAAACACAAACGCTCCAATAAAAAAGATTTTTTTCATCATTTTTACGAATTTTAATAATTGAAGGGTAAAGATAGAAAGAATATGGTATTTGTACTTCTATTAATGTTATTGTTGGTTATGGGAACAAGTATTTTTTTTGTAGATTTTACCTAACTACTTATTTTATAACATTGTCCTCTACATGTACCTAAATAAAAAAAAGAGAGTCACAAATTAATGTAACTCTCTATTTATGCGCGTGGGAACTACTGGATTCGAACCAGTGACCCCCTGCTTGTAAGGCAG
>JAOZNY010000027.1 GCA_029933565.1 Bacteroidales bacterium | reverse complement strand
TAACTGTCGGGCTATCTTTTTCTTGTTCCAAAAGCCCTAAATGTTGGGGTGAGGATGAAAACAAAGGGATTGTCGAAAATTCGGTTGGTATTGAATGTGAACCAATATCTGACCAAAAGGAGTTTGTAATAAATGATGACTCAACTTTTATACAATTATTTACTGATACTATAAGCGGACAATTAAAATGTACTCTTCCAGTTATTGATTTTAATAATCATTCTTTACTTGGCTATTTTGCAGATGGTCAATGTGAAGTGAAATTCATAAGGGAGGTGAGTAGGCAGGAAAAGCAAGAAAATTATCATTATAAGTTAGTCGTGAATAGTTGTGGGACTTGTAAAAGTTATGCTTATTCGTATAATTGGGTAAGCGTTCCAAAAATTCCAGATAACTGGACAGTGACTTTTGAAAAGGAAAACAATTAAACAGCAAATTTATAAACTAAAATCATGACAGAATTAAACTGGCTTAAAATTTCAGGACTAATGCATCGCTGCATTTATAACAGGAAATCTGTAAACTGTCCGTTCAATGATTTTAGAGATAGAGATAATATTGAGCAATTTCAGTTATTGGATAAAATAGGCAATTCGATGGGAATGCAGATGTTGGCGGCTTGTAGTGCTTGTAAAAAACAGAACAAACCCATTAAAAACAATGATTTGGTAATTAGGAACTCAAGGCATTTCAGGATTGTTGTATAGGTATATATTGGTATAATAAAGTATTGCTAAGCATAAAGTTACTATAACTTCAAATGCTTCCTCTCAAAAATAAGCAACCATGTAACACCAATTGTTATTGCCGAATCGGCGATGTTAAAAATTGGCCTGAAGAAAATAAAATGATTGTCGTAGCCAAATAAAAATGAGGGCATCCATGGGGCATCGGTCTGTGTAATATCAATTATGGGAAAATAAAGCATATCGACAACTTTTCCGTGCAAAGCACTTGCGTATCCATTTCCAAATGAAGTTAGTTCGGCAACAGTGTGGTATGAACTTTGGGTGAAAATAAGTCCGTAAAATGCAGAGTCGAGAATGTTTCCCAGTGCACCTGCCATAATCATTGAAATACTAAGAATCAATCCATTACTTGCTTTGCGTTTTGTTAGCATATAAATATAGATACCAATAGCAATAATTGCAAGTATGCGGAAAATGCTTAGCGACAGTTTACCCCACTCACCACCAAGTTGCATACCGAAGGCCATGCCATTATTTTCAGTAAAATACAGGTTAAACCAGTTTCCAAGCACAGGTATTTCCTCACCAATAGTCATGTTGAGTTTAATCCATACTTTAAGTATCTGGTCGAAAATTAATACCAGTAAAATGATGAGAAGTGACTTCTTCAATTAAAATTTGTTATTTAGATTTTTTTTTGTTTGCTCTGATTAAGTTTGGCATCAATACTTAAAGTAGCATGTGGTACTGCCCGTAACCTCTCCTTGCTGATTAATTTACCTGTTACCCTGCAAATACCAAAAGTTCTGTTTTCAATACGCACAAGGGCATTCTCAAGGTTTTGGATAAACCTAAGCTGACGGGCTGCCAATCGGCTGTTTTCTTCTTTTGAAAGCACCTGTTGTCCTTCTTCCAAAACTTTAAATGTTGGCGAAGTGTCGTTAGTTCCGTGTTCGCTGTTATTTGAATATGCTTCAGTTAGTAGGTCAAGGTCTTCTCTGGCATCCTTTAATTTACTGTCAATTAAATCCTTAAATTCCTGTAATTCAGCGTCAGTATATTTTGTTTTCAATCTTTCATTGCTATTCTCGCTCATGATTTCTTCTTTTAAATTGTCAAATATAATAAGGTGTTAAATATAGTGAAAAATATTAATTATAAAAAAAATGTAATCTTATTTTTTAAAGATCTTTTTCAATACTAAGTTTTGCTATTATTTCATCTACTAGTAAAAACTCAACAAAAGTCTCGAAGTTTTCAAGGGCATCAAATTCAATAGTTGCCAGAGTTTCGCTACAAATATAATCATTAAAATCCTTAAACGCCTCATCAGTTTTCTCAGAGTTTGCAATTCTTACTTTAATCCTATCGGTAACTTCAAAGCCATTTTCCTTGCGATAATTCTGTATCCTGTTTACCAGTTCGCGTGCAAGCCCTTCTTTTTTTAATTCATCAGTAATTGTAATGTCGAGGGCAACAGTCAGGTCGTTTTGGTTTGCTACACTCCAGCCCGGAATATCCTGAGTAGAAATCTCAACATCTTCAATACCCACTTCAACATCATTACCATCGATGCTGATTTTTATCAGACCTTCATTTTCAAGTTGTTTAATTTGGTCTTGCCCAAACTGATTAACTTCGGCAGCAATCTGCTTCATCATTTTGCCATATTTAGGTCCAAGACTTTTGAAGTTTGGTTTTATCCGTTTTACAAGTATCCCTGAATCTTCAGTTAGGTATTCAATTCCTTTTACATTAATCTCCGACAAAATTAGGTCTTCTATGGATTGTACAACTTCCTTAAAATGTGAAGTTAGTACTGGAATCATAATTTTATTCAATGGTTGTCGAACTCTAATGTTGCTTTTCTTTCTTAATGAAAGAGCCATGGAAGAAACTTTTTGTGCCACATCCATGCGTTCTTCAAGGTTTTTATCTATCAGTTTCTTGTCGGCAATAGGGAAATCACTAAGGTGGATTGACAAATGCTCATGCTTTTTACTTACACTATTCAAATCCATGAATAGCCTGTCGGCGAAGAAAGGAATAATGGGTGATGAAAGTTGGGCTACAACCTCCATGCATCTGTATAAAGTTTGATAAGCTTCAGTTTTATCTTTTGAATAGCTACCTTTCCAGAAGCGTCTTCTCGAAAGACGTACGTACCAGTTGCTAAGGTGTTCGTTTACAAAATACTGAATGGCACGTCCTGCCTTTGTTGGTTCATAATTGGAATATGCGTCGTCAACTTCTTTTATAAGTGAGTTTAACTCCGAAAGTACCCATCTGTCAAGTTCGGTGCGTTCGCTAACCGGAATTTCATCTTCGCTGTAAGTAAAGCCATCAATATTTGCATAAAGTGCGAAAAAAGCATAGGTATTATAGAGGGTTCCAAGAAATTTTCTTCTAACCTCGTCAATTCCTTTTATGTCAAATTTTAGATTGTCCCATGGCTGTGAGTTGGTAATCATATACCAGCGTGTGGCATCGGGTCCAAACTTGCCAATGGTTTCAAAAGGGTTGACAGCATTGCCAAGGCGCTTCGACATTTTATTTCCTGCCTTGTCCAAAACAAGACCGTTGGAAACTACATTTTTATAAGCAACCGAGTCGAAAAGCATGGTGGCTATTGCATGTAGCGTAAAAAACCAACCTCGTGTCTGGTCAACACCCTCAGCAATAAAATCGGCCGGGAAATTATTTTCAAATACTTCTTTGTTTTCAAAAGGATAATGGAACTGTGCATAAGGCATTGAGCCCGAATCAAACCAAACATCAATTAGCGATGGTTCACGTAACATTTTCTTTCCTGAATCGGAAATCAGAATGATTTTGTCGACGTAAGGGCGGTGAAAATCAAAGGTCTCATAGTTCTCTTTTGACATATTGCCAGGTTCGAAATCCTTTAAGGAGTTCTCTTCCATAAACCCGGCAACCACCGATTTCTCAATTTCAGTTTTTAACTCTTCGGCAGAGCCAATTGTTTTAATTTCATTTCTGTCTTCAGTTACCCAAATTGGGATAGGCACTCCCCAAAATCGTGAGCGCGAAAGGTTCCAGTCCTGTAGGTTTTCGAGCCAGTTACCAAAACGGCCTTCACCTGTTGACTTTGGTTTCCAGTTAATGGTTTTGTTAAGTTCAATCATCCTATCTTTAAGCATGGTTGTTTTTACAAACCATGAATCGAGTGGATAATAAAGTATTGGCTTATCAGTTCTCCAGCAATGAGGGTAGTTGTGAACATGCTTTTCAATTTTAAAAGCCATTCCACGTTTTTTTAGGTTTACCGAAAGATCAATATCAAGTGTGACATCTTTATCGGTAAGAGTTTCGTCGTAGGCATTCTTAACATAGCGTCCTGCAAATTCTGAATACTTATCTACATTAACATTCTTGGCAACAAACTCATCATCAAGTTTATCAATATTAAAAAATCTTCCTTGCAAATCGACCATGGGCCTTTTTTCACCCGTTTTGTCAATTAATATTAATGGAGCAATACCCATTGCTTTGGCTACCCTGTCGTCGTCGGCACCAAAAGTAGGGGCAATATGGACAATCCCAGTACCGTCTTCTGTTGTTACAAAGTCGCCCGGAATAACTTCAAAAGCCTTGCCTATTAGTTTTATCCATGGGAATAATTGTTCGTAAGAAATACCGGTAAGTTCAAATCCTTTGCATTCGCCAATAACTTGAAATGGTATTTTTTTGTCGCCTAATTTATATTCCTCAAAAGAGAGATCTTTATTTTCCTTTTTGAAATATGCACTTAGTCTTTCCTTGGCAAGAACTACAGTAATCGGTTCACCGGTATAGGCATTAAAAGTTTTTACTTTTACATAGTCAATTTTGTCGCCTACCGCAAGTGCTGTGTTCGAAGGTAGTGTCCATGGCGTGGTTGTCCATGCAATTAAATACAAATCGGTTTCAACACCATCAAATATTTTATGAGCAGCTTCTTCCTTAATAATTTTAAACTGGGCAACAGCAGTGGTGTCCGAAACATCCTGATAACATCCCGGTTGATTAATTTCATGTGTACTTAGACCTGTTCCTGCCGCTGGTGAATATGGCTGAATAGAGTATCCTTTATAAAGAAGGTCTTTGTCAAAAAGTTTTTTTAATAAATACCAAACCGATTCAATATATTTATTGTCGAAGGTAATGTAGGGATTATCAAGATCTACCCAATAGCCCATTTGTTTGGTAAGATCGTCCCACTGGTCTTTGTATTTCAAAACCTCTATCCTACAAGCTTTATTGTATTCTTCTACACTAATTTTTTTGCCAATATCTTCTTTAGTAATTCCAAGAGTTTTTTCAACGCTAATTTCTACCGGAAGACCATGTGTATCCCATCCGGCTTTTCGTTCAACGTATTTTCCTTTTTGTGTTTGGTAACGGCAAAACAAATCTTTAATGGCTCTTGCCATAACATGATGAATTCCCGGTACGCCATTAGCAGAGGGTGGGCCTTCGTAAAACACGAAGTTTTCGTTGCCTTTGCGGATGTCCATACTTTTTTGGAAAATATCATTTTCTTCCCAGTATTTTCCAACCGTTTCAGCAATGCCGGTTAGATTTAGGTGTTTATATTCCTGATATTTGGCTGCCATTTAAAAGATCCTAAAATAATGTGTATAAAAAAATTGGCTGCAAAATTAATAAAAAGCACGAATGGTTTAATATCGAGTGTTTATTATTAGTAGCCGCTAATGCGCTAATACTATTCGCATATTAATTGTTGGATTATGTCAAATAAAAAAAGGGAACCAAACGGCTCCCTTGATTTATAAAGAGTAATAAATATTTTTTATCCAACCTCAACAACAACTTCTTCGCTTTGCCATAGGCCGTGCTTAGTGCAAAATGCCATTGCAGTTAATTTAAGATTCTTTTGAGGGACAATCTTGAAATCAACTTCAGCATGTGCAGGTTGATTTCCCATGGCTCCGGCAGTAAAATTTGTTTGTGCCAGCATATTCTCACCATTCCATATTTGAACCCATGCAATATAATGGTCAAAATCATCAGGATGTTTGTACTCATCACCCATTTTTACAGTTACTGTGAATTTTTCTCCTGCTTTTGCAGATGCCTCACAATGTACAAATGGTGAGTGACGGTCGATGTAGTCTTTTTTGGCTTCTCTGTCGATTGTTGAAATGTCAACGTATCTATTAATTTTCATGGTTTAAATTTTAATTTGTTAATTGATTTTGCAAATATAGAAAAATTATCTATTTAGATTGTTTCTTAATAAAATTTAAGAAATAATTATTCCTCAAGTATTTTTATTGCTGATGGCTGGCTAATAATATTTGTAATTACTTCGTAAACAGTATTCTCACCCATAGTTTCGATAATTTCAAAAACAAGTCGTTTTTTCTCCACACTACTATTTTCAGAAGCAATAATGGTTTTTAACTGTTTAAGTTGTGAACCTTTTAGTTCGTCGAGAATAATATTAAGATAATTTTCTAACTCTTTATTACTCATACTACTCTTTGATTCAGGAATTCCAAAAGCAGTTATTTCATCAATGGAGGCCTGGATAATTTCACGAGCCAGTTTTATTGTGCCATCCTCATAGGATTCGTTGCCTGATGCATCCCTAAGCGACCATGAGTTGTATTCAAATTCCAGATCTTCTACCTGTTTTATTTTCAGGTTATCTTCACCAAAAACCCTCGATAAGATTACAACAGTATATTTTTTCCATGCATTTAAATCGAAGTCCTTGGCATCAAGTTTCTCCAATTGTTGCTTTAGTAGTTTAATGGCTTCTTTTTTCAAAATCTTAGATATTTATAAGGCTTTGTAAAATTAACTAATTTATCTTTGCACAGCAAATTATTATAACTGAAAATATTTATAAGCATGGTAAACCTTGAATTTGAATATAGAAACGCCCTAAACTTTGTTGAGAAAGAAGAGATTACAAAGTATCAGGATGAGATAAATAAGCATTTTGAAAGTTTAAATAGCAGAACCGGAAAGGGTAATGACTTTTTGGGGTGGATGGATTTGCCCGATGGCACTTCAGAAGAAATGATTACAGATATTGAAACTGTTGCAAAAAAAATGCAATCAAAGTCGGAACTAACTGTTGTTGTTGGAATTGGTGGTTCTTACCTTGGGTCAAGGGCAATTATTGATGCACTTTCGCATCATTTTAGTCAGTTAAAAGGGGGAAATAATCCTATTGTAGTTTATGCCGGACAAAATATAAGCGAGGATTATTTTACGGATTTATTAGAAATATTAGATGACAAAGATTATACGTTAATAGTAATTTCAAAATCAGGAACTACCACGGAACCAGCCGTTGCATTCAGGCTTTTAAAAGCGCATATTGAAAATAAGTATGGTAAGCAGGATGCAAGGGATAGAATAGTTGCCATTACTGACAAAGAGCATGGTGCACTTAAAGAACTCGCTACTCAGGAGGGCTATAAAACTTTTGTAGTGCCAGACGATGTTGGCGGACGTTACTCTGTTTTAACTCCTGTTGGATTGCTTCCAATTGCGGTTGCAGGATTTAGCATACGAGAATTTATTGAAGGTGCAAAAAACATGAAGCAACATTTATCTGCTTCAAAATCCATTGAGCAAAATCAGGTTGCTGCCTATGCCGCTGTGCGAAATGCATTGTATAACAAAGGGTTTACTACCGAAATATTGGTGAACTACGAACCCCGCCTTTTTTATATTACCGAATGGTGGAAGCAACTTTATGGAGAAAGCGAAGGAAAAGAGAATAAAGGTATTTTCCCGGCAGGTGTTAGTTTTACTTCCGATCTGCACTCAATGGGGCAGTACATTCAGGAGGGTTTGCGAAATATTTTCGAGACTGTACTTTCGGTTGAAAAACCAAATTCGGAATTGCTTGTTCCAAATGATGAGGCTAATCTGGATAAGTTGAATTATATTGCAGGAATGCCAATTCACGAGGTAAACCATCAGGCTGAAACAGGAACTACACTTGCCCACATTGATGGGGGAGTCCCTAATCTGAAAATTAGTATTCCCAAAATTAACGAATACAATTTAGGCGAACTGGTTTACTTTTACGAACTTGCTTGTGCTGTTAGTGGTTATATTTTAGATGTTAATCCATTCGACCAACCTGGTGTTGAGGCCTATAAAAAGAATATGTTTGCTCTTTTAGGAAAACCTGGTTTTGAAAAGGAAACAGAGGAGATTAGGAAGAGATTGGGCTAGGAAATACTTTTGATTGATTAAAAACACACCCCTTATTCCCCTCTCAAGAGGGGAAACGTGCGCAGTGTAATTTTAACGAAAACCGTTCCCCTCTCGAGAGGGGCTAGGGGTGTGTCAAACACTTATAAAAAATGATAAAACAGTTTCTTTTTGTTATACTTACATTGTTTTTAGCATCCTGCTACCACCCCTCATCTCAGGAGGCAATGCATGATTTAAAACAAATTGAAGGAAATTGGAATTCATACAAAGGTGTGAGTTTTAACGAAAACTGGATGTTTATTAACGATAGTTTATTTAAAGGAGAAGGTTTTAGCCTGAATGGAAACGACACATCATTTTATGAGTCTTTGAGAATTGAAAGGAAAAGTGATTCAGTTTATTATATCATCGGCCTTGCTAAAAATAAAGATGAAACGAAGTTTTTATTATCCAATGCTTCAAAGCATGAGTGGGTTTTTAAAAATCCTGAAAATGAGTTTCCTTCAATAATAAAATATAAAATTGAAAACGATAGTTTACTTTTTGTAACAATTGCAAATATCAGAGGAAATAAGGAACAGTTCTTTTATTTAAAAAAAAACGTTGCGCCTTAGCATCGTTGCGTGAAAAAATATGAAACTACTAGAATTAATTGAACTTCGTCAAAGCGATCGAAAATATATTGACAAGAAAGTTGAAAAAGAAAAAATAATTAATTGTCTGGAAGCAACTAGGTTAGCGCCTTCTGCTAGCAATTCGCAGCCATGGTCATTTGTTGTGGTCGATGAACCGGAACTAAAGAACAAAGTTGGACGTGCCAGTTTTGGACCTTTAAAAGCTTTTAATAAGTTTGTACCTCAAGCACCGGTAATAGTAGCTTTTGTTCAGGAAAAACCCAAGAAAATTACTGAGATTGGTGGTCGTATAAAAAACAAAGAGTATCCACTAATCGACATTGGAATTGCAGCAGAACACTTCTGCTTACAAGCTGCCGAAGATGGATTAGGGACTTGCATGCTTGGCTGGTTCGATGAGAAAAAAGTAAAGGAACTTTTAAATGTCCCTGAAAGTATAAATATCCCCCTTTTAGTTACACTTGGCTATACGCCTGAAAATTATTTGCATCGTAAGAAAATACGGAAATCTTTTGATGATGTTGTTAAGTGGAATAAGTACTAGTTTGTACAGGTGATTTATTGCATGTTTTTTTGCATTCCTTAAATGGAATTAGTATTGATTATTGTTTTTCGTTTTTTCTGGATTCAAAAAACTAATTTTGGAAGTTTTAATAAAATACAAAGCAATAAATATAGATTTAGCATGAACAGTTACATCAAAAAAATTACAGTTTTATTAATCTTTGTTTTCGGCCCTGTGGCAAGTATTTTTGCTCAGCAAAGTCTTCAATCAGAGATTTCCTCAATCCTAGAAGTACAGCAGTATAATCGCGCCATCCATATTATGGCAATGTTGTTAATTGGTTTTGGCTTTTTAATGGTATTTGTTAAAAAGTATGGTCGTTCAGCAATTACGGCAACATTTCTTTTAGTGAGTGTTTCATTACCATTATATCTTGCTGTAAAAAGTATGGGAATTTTTGAAGAAAAGGGTGAAATTGAACAATTAATTCTTGCCGAGTTTGGTGCGGCTAGTTTGTTGATTGCAGCAGGAGCTATTTTAGGCAGAATAAAAATATATCAGTATATGATACTGGGTTTGCTTTTTATCCCATTTTATATTTTTAACGAATTGATAGTTGTTGACGATCATTTTCATTTTATTGGAACAATAGCCGATACAGGTGGTTCAATTGTTATTCATGCTTTTGGTGCATTGTTTGGCATAGCAGCAGCTATTTCACTTAGTACATTAAAGCAGCGCGAAACACCAATTGAGGCCGATGCGACATCTGATAGGTTTTCTTTGTTGGGAAGTATGGTTTTATGGGTTTTCTGGCCCAGTTTCTGCGGTGCGTTGGTGCCAGCCGAGGCTATTCCTTTTGCTGTTGTTAACGTATTTATCGCACTTTCTGGCTCAACTATAGCTACTTACATTGCCTCTTATTCCCTTAGGGGGAAAGTTAATGCCGCCGATATTGCCAATGCTGCTCTAGCTGGTGGAGTTGCAATTGGTGCTACTTTCGATCATGCATCTCACATCGAAGCCATGGTAATCGGACTTATTGCAGGTGCAATTTCAACTTTAGGATTTGCAGTGTTTCAGGCTAAACAAGAAAAACTACATAAAATTATAGATACTTGCGGAGTTTCAAACCTTCACGGAATACCGGGGATTTTTGGTGGATTGGCAGCAATTTTTGTTGTTGACGGTCTGGATGCCTCAGCACAGTTAAAAGGAATTGCAGTTACTGTAATTATTGCAGTTGTGGCAGGATTGCTTTCCGGTAAAATTATTTCCCTTTTCGGGAAACCTGATGAAATTTATGATGATGCATTGGAGTTTGAGGATGTAGAATAGTAGAATTTTTGATTTTATTCCGTGCATATAAGTAAGTTTGCATAAAATGGTATAATTGCAAATTAATTATTGACCAATGCAGCAAAGGTTTTTTAGCCAACAGAATACTTATTATTTTATTGGAAGTATTATACTTCTGGCTTTTCTCTACTTTGAGTGCTTTGTTCATCCCGATAAAGATTTTGATGTTTTTATTGGTGCATCAAAATTGATAGCAGATGGTAAAACTTGTTATAATGTTTGGCTACCTGTTGGAGGTTCTTTTCTTTTATATTATTACAGCCCTTTATTTGCAGTACTTTTAACGCCACTAACATTTCTGCCTCAGTATTTTTATAATGTTATTTGGTTTGTATTAAACCTTTGGTTTTTATACCGAATAATAAAGTTATTGTTTTATTATTTGGATTTTTCCAGATTAACTAATCGTAATAGGAATTTACTAATCGCATTAATATTAATTGCAAATCTTCGGTTTCTGGTATTTAATTTTGATTTGGGTCAAATGACAATCTTTTTGGTATTTGCCTCTCTGGAATCAATTCGTTTAATTACTAATGGTCAAAAAATCATGGGCTCTGCATTATTGGCTCTGGCTATAAATATTAAGTTGCTTCCAATTACCTTACTTTTATTTTTGTTTTACCGGGCTGAATATAAATCATCATTATTAGTTGTTTTTTTCTCCCTTATTTTTCTTTTTCTTCCAGTTTTATTTATTGGATACGATTTTAATAATATTTTAATTGCAGATTGGTGGAGCATAATGAGTACTACTGCCGATAATAGCCTTTTGGAAGATTTGGGACGTCCTGGATTGTCTTCCTTTATTTTGTCCATATTGCATGAAACGGAGGGAAAAGTAGCATTAAGTAGAAATTTGTTTTCACTGAATATTGTTACAGCAAACTTTGTATTGAATATTGTTAGGGGATTGTTGGTAATACTTACCTTATATTTTTTGAGATGGCCCCCGTTTAAAAAGAACAGCAACGTTTTTCTTAATTTCTATGCTTTGTCGTACATTATGCTTGTAACCCCTTTGGTGTTTCCTCATCAGAATATGTATTCATTTTTTTATTTGTTGCCTGCTTACAGTTATTTGATCTACTTTGCAATGAAACTTTTTGCCCTAAAACAAGAAAACAATAATTATCTTATTCCTTTGAAATTCAAGGTGGGAATTGCCGGAATAATGTTATCCTTTGTTTTTATTACTTTATCGAGTGATGGAATTATTGGAAGAAATTATTCTGATATTGCTGAACATTTTCACTTTATTGCAATAGGCACTTTTATGCTAATTATTTCATTGATTCTTTTTAATCCTGACAGAATCATTGAGAATGGAGTTAGACCTGACAAATAATCTGTTCAATAACTATTAGTAACTTCAAATCACATTATTAGACCTATATTTTTTTAACACTTTTTCATTAATAAAACTGCATACAATATTTTATAGGAAAGGAATTGGTTTACCTTTGCAAAATAGTCATTATCACTATATTATGATTTATATCATAAAAATTTAATATAGTTGATTTTGGAATGTTTAACTGATTTTTTAAATAATAATTGAGATGTCGATAATAAGTTTTGGAGAGTATATTGAAGGTAGAAGTTATAAGGTTTTAGATGAAAGAAGAATGCGTGCCAGTGCAGGTTTAATGCTTTTACTTGGTGTGATTGCATTTATTAATGGTTTCATTTTGCAAAATTATATTGTGATTCCTTACATTGCAGGTTTTCTGATGTTGAACTTTATGATTGGGATTTTTATTAACCCGAAGTTCTCACCAACAATTTTTATTGGGTATTTATTTGTACGAAAGCAATCGGCATTACCAATTGGGGCAATACAAAAAAAGTTTGCATGGAGTTTAGGTTTGGGGTTGTCACTTGTAATTTTCACTCTGTCCCTTTTTCTAATAAATGATGTAAGTTTTTTTGAGCCTGTTTGCATGTTATGTTTGATTTGTTTAATACTTCTCTACGTAGAAACTGCCTTTGGAATTTGCCTTGGCTGCAAACTATATTATGTGGCACTCAGGTTAAAACTACTTAAAGAACCCGAAGAAAAACCAAATTGTATGGGCGATGCATGTGAAGTAAAAGTTGAATAGTAAGTCATATTAAATAAGCTATTGTTATCTTTAGTGTTGTGATTTTTCAGGCGACAAAAATACTATCTAAACAATTAGACTACTTTTGCCGCCAATTAGATAAAATATGACATTCAAAGATTTAAAAATTATAGAGCCTATCCTTAGGTCTGTAAAAGAAGAAGGCTACACTCAACCTACTCCAATTCAGGAACAATCAATTCCAATTTTGCTAAATGGAAAAGATTTGCTCGGTTGTGCCCAAACCGGTACCGGAAAAACAGCAGCATTTGCCATTCCAATTCTACAGCATTTACACCAGGACTGGCAAAAAAGCAAACATCCACGAAAAATAAGAGCATTGATTGTTACTCCTACAAGGGAACTTGCCATACAGATTGGGGAGAGTTTTTCTACCTATGGAAAATATACAGGAATAAAGAATACCGTTATTTTTGGTGGGGTTAATCAAAATCCTCAAACGAATACTCTACGGCAGGGAGTTGATGTACTTGTTGCCACGCCAGGAAGGTTGTTGGATTTGATTAATCAGGGTTTCATTACTCTAAAGCACATCGAATATTTTGTGCTTGACGAAGCCGATCACATGCTCGACATGGGTTTTATCCATGACATTCGTAGGATAATTGAGCAACTGCCTAAAAAACGACAGTCACTTTTCTTTTCGGCTACTATGCCACCGACAATTATTAAATTATCGGGCAATATTTTGGGTCATCCTGAGAAAGTGACAATTCAACCAAAACAGACTACGGCCGAAAAAGTAAGGCAGGAGATATATTTTGTGACCAAGAAAGACAAAGTCAAATTGCTGACCCACCTATTGCAGACTGAACAAATTGATTCGGTTTTAGTTTTCTCAAGGACAAAACATGGAGCAAACAAAATTGTTAGATTGCTTGAGAGATCGAAAATTTCGGCAGAGGCAATTCACGGAAACAAATCGCAGGTGCAGCGTCAAAAGGCATTGGGTAATTTTAAAAAGGGACTTACCAAAGTACTTATTGCAACTGATATTGCTGCCCGTGGAATTGATGTTGACGGCATGTCGCATGTTATAAACTACGATTTACCAAATATCCCTGAGACCTATGTTCATCGAATTGGAAGAACAGGTCGTGCAGGCAAAAGTGGCCTTGCAATTTCATTTTGCGATGCAGAGGAAAGAGCATATTTGAGGGACATTGAGAAACTGATTGGGCAGAAAGTACCTATTGTTACAGAACACCCTTTTGTTGATGAAAGCGAAGAAGTAAAACATAAGCCTGCCCCCAAATCACCTAGGCCAAAAAAGAAAACTTGGTCGGGCAAAAAAGGTGGTAGTGTCGATTTTAGAAAAAAGAAGTGGCATAAACCTAGGCCTAAAAACCAAGGTTAACTGACAAACAACTTCCATTTAAAAGTTCAATGAAAAATAAAACCACAATACGAATTGCCAATATTGATGATTTACCCTTCATTGTAGATATTTATAATCAGGCTATTAGATCGAAGTCGGCTACAGGCGATATGAATGAATTTACAGTGGACGAAAGGATAATTTGGTTTAATAAATTTGATGCAGATAAATACCCTCTTTATGTCGCACAGCAAAATGATAAAGTTGTGGGATATGCTACGCTTTCACCCTATAGGGCAGGCAGGCAGGCCATGAGTAAAATAGCAGAGATTAGTTTTTTTGTTGATAATTTTTTCCAAAGAATGGGTATTGGTTCAGCACTTGTTAAGCATGCTATTTCTGATTGTAAAAGACTCGGAAAAGATAACTTATTGGCAATTCTTCTGGATATAAATCCTGATAGTATTTCTTTACTTAAAAAATTCAATTTTGAGGAATGGGGCCGTTTGCCTGATGTGATTGATTTTGGTAAATTTAGGTGTGATCATTTAATCTACGGGCTAAACCTAAAATAAAAACCAATCACCAATTAACTAATGACCAATTAACTAATGACTAATCACTAATTAACTAATGACCAATCACCTAATCCAACCCCCAAACTTTAATAAGTTCTTCAGGTAATTCAGGCCTTCCCCTTTCATTTACCGAAGTTCCAGTAACCAATGCTTTAATAACTAATTTTTCATCGGGAAGACGATAAATATTTTGAACAAAACCAAAACGTAGTGGAGAAATCCTCTTCATTTTCAAAACCGAAACAAATTTATCACCACTTCTTAAAGATGATTTATAATCAATTTCAACTCTGGTCACCATCAAATTTATGCCGTTGTTGCTCAGTTCCACAGCATCTAGCCCGATGGTTTTAATATACTCGTGGCGGGTGTGCTCCAAATAGTTTTGGTAAACCGAATTATTTACAACTCCCTGAAAGTCGCATTCGTAGTCACGCACTTCCATTTCGTATTTGAAAATAAAATCTTGCATTTAACTAAACTTTTTTAATTTCACGCATTAAATAATTTGTAAAACTAAAAAATAAAAGAATGAAAATTTGGGGTTTGATTTTAATATTGTCAATAGGTTTAAGTATCTCGATGTTTGCACAAACCAGTGGAGAACTTACAGTTGAGGTAACAACAAGCGAAACAGGTGGAAATTTTGCACCACGAAACATTGTAGCCATCTGGATAGAAAATGATCAGGGAGAGTTTATTAAAACACTTCTGGCCTATGCTCAAAATAGAAAAACACATTTGAACACATGGCAAGCAATAACTAATGCTGCAGGAACAGAATTCAATACAACAGATGCGATAACTGGTGCCACCAGATCAAGTCATAGTACTCGTAACTGTAGTTGGGATGGTACTGACTACAATTTACTGGAACAGGCCAATGGTAACTATTTTGTATGGATGGAATTGACAGATAAAAACAATACAGGAAATTATACTTCTTTTTCATTTACCAAGGGAGAGGAAACAGATATTCAAGAACCTGATAATGCACCTAGTTTTGCTGACATTTCAATAATTTGGACACCCGATGGTGTTTCCATTCCTGAAAAGGATGATAGTTTTAACCTAAGCATTGTCCCAAACCCAAGTCGTGGGATATTTAAGTTAAAGGGAGATCAGTTTGATGAGGTAGAAATAAGGACGGTATCTGGTAGACTTATCTTGAAAACCAAATTAAATGTGATTGATATAAGTAATCAGCCTGGTGGAATTTACCTTGCTATTATTAAGTCAGATGGAAAACATGTGATAAAGAAAATAATTAAAGAGTAAACTAAGACTTTGCAAGTCTGCGCAATGCCAGCCACTGTTTAAGTTTATCTCTTGAATCTTCTGCCGGATACCCTAAAACAGTTTTTCCTGCCGGTACATCATTCATAACTCCGGAGCCGGCAGCCACCACTGCCCCCGAATGGATAGTTGTATGATCCTTAATTGATGCGCTACCACCAATAATTACTCCATCGCCTAAGGTAACAGAACCTGCCAGTCCGCTGTGGCCTGCCATAATGCATGAACGACCCATAACACAGTTGTGGGCAATTTGTACCAGATTGTCAATTTTGCAGCCATCGCCAATTATTGTAGAACTGAATTTGCCACGGTCAACACATGAGTTGGCTCCAATTTCTACAGCATTGCCGATTACGACATTTCCAATTTGAGGAATTTTCGCCAAACCCATTCCATCTTCTCTTGGGCGGTAGCCAAAACCATCGGCACCAATACTTACATTTGTATGAAAAATGCAGTAAGCTCCAATCTCACATCTTTCCCTAATTACGGTACCTGACCAAACAATAGTTGCTGGGCCTATTTTTGTTTCGTCAAGAATTGTAACATTTGGATACAAAATTACTCCATCGCCCAGTACAACATTTCTTCCAACAAAACAGTTTGCTCCAATTTTACAGCCTTTTCCAATTAATGCTGATTCGTGAATAACTGCAGTAGGATGAATTTCATCATCAAACTGTGGAGGGCCTGGGTCGAAGGCCTCTAGTAATTTGCCCATGGCCAAATCGGCATTTTTTACTTTTATCAATGCTCGGTTCTCACCAGGTTCTACCTTTAATTTCTCATCAACAATTGCAGCACAGGCTTTAGAGGTTTTCCACATTTTTACATATTTTCTGCTGCCAATGAATGAAATATGATTTTTCTCTGCCCTGTCTAATTGCTCTGGGCCTTCAATAAGTTGATTGGTGTTTCCTAATAATTCACCATTTATTATGTCGTTGATTTCTTTTATTGAAAATGATTTCATTTTTGAAGTAATTATATTTATAAACTACAACGGTAAAACTATAAAAAACATTGAGGTGATATATTCTTTTTCAATAAATTGTTTGTAATCAAAGTAAGCGTACTGAAATTCAGGATATTAATTGTGGTTTCTATTGACAACTGCTTTTAATTTTCGTACATTGCTGGTCAAAAAAATAAAAGTCATGAAAAACCTACTTTTATTCACACTATTTAATTCTCTATTATGTTTTGGTCAAAGCCAATCTTACCCTTCATGGATAGTTAATAATATTTTTCCTGATGCTAATTCATCAACATCAACTACAGTTACAATCGATTCGCAGGGTTATGTTTTAGTTGCAGGAACTGTTTATGATATTGATCTTCCAAACGATGACATATTTGTTGCCAAATATGATGATCAGGGTACTCAAATTTGGTTGCAGACTTATGGCGCACAGGATACAATATCTAATACTCCAAATACAATTTGTGCTGATAATGAGGGAAATGCTTATGTTACTTTTATGCGACATAATGCGGCAAGTTCTTTTTGGTCGATTACAGTTCAAAAATATAATGCAATTGATGGTACTATTTTATGGACATCGGAGCTTACAGATTCTCAGTTTAACGGATTTGAATGGCA
Source organism: Bacteroidales bacterium (assembly GCA_029933565.1). Taxonomy (GTDB): domain Bacteria; phylum Bacteroidota; class Bacteroidia; order Bacteroidales; family F082; genus BM524. The sequence goes on along the minus strand of JAOZNY010000027.1, from coordinate 2,580 downwards.
AGTAAAGCCAAAATATATGACAATAGATGATAATTATTTATATGTTGGAGGTACTAAGTTTGAGGCAGGTATTACTGGCTCTAAAATATTAACTATGAAATTGGATTTTAATGGTAATATTATTTGGAGCGAAACTCACTCAGGAAGTGGTATTTATGCCAATGCTAAAAGTATAACAGTTGATCAGTTTGGCAATGTATATGCAGCAGGCGATGCATGGAATGCTTCAATTGATTATTGTGTTATTAAATATGATTCAAATGGGAATTTAATTTGGGATGCATTTCTTGATGGTGATGTTTATCATAATACAGACATTGCTGAATGTGTCCTTGTTGACAATGAAGGAAATGTTTATATTACCGGATACAATCAAATTAGTTCTAACCTGAAGGATATTGTGACTGCTAAATACAATCAGGACGGTGTTTTGCAATGGAAACAAAATTATGGTAATCCTGATTATAGGGATAATACTGCATATTTTCTTGAAATTAGTCCCGATGGTAATTTGTTGGTAGGCGGATATAGTGCTTATGAAGACCCATATCCCGGAACAGGTAAAGATTTTATTTTACTGAAATACACTCCATCAGGTAACTTAGTATGGGATACTCGTTACGATTATAATAACTACTATAATGATCATCCCTTTGACTTTGATATGGATGCGTTTGGAAATGTTTACATAGTTGGTATAACAATGAAAAGTTGCTATATATATAAATTTATTACTACGGTTAAAGTAAATCAACAAGGTAATATAGAATGGGATATTCGGGTGCCAAATTTATATGGAACACCATGGGAAATTTCGGTAGTTGATGAAGATGAATTTGTTGTTGCAGCGGGCTCGTTTGATACTATTCAAGTTGAAACCGCTACTGCAATTTATTATCAAGAGGGAGAATCACCGCTTTATGAAGCAGATATAATTGATGTTTATTTCGATTCTCAGATTTCTAACCCTATTATTGATTACGATAATCGAAAAGTTTTTGCTACTGTTCATGATACGGCTAACATAGAGTTTCTTATTCCATTTATTACAAGGTCAGAGCATGCCTGCATGTATCCTGATGACGAAATAGTTACCAGTTTTATCGAACCAGTTTGGTATAATTTAACATCATTTGATGATGAAACAGAAAAATGGTGGATTGTTTATGTTGAAGGAGGGCATGTGGGTTCTAAGGAAATCGAAAAGGAGAAAATATCTGTTTTTCCTAATCCTGTAAGTTCGTCTTTGCAATTAAAATCTCCAGTATTTAGTTTTGCAACAACAACTATTCAAATATTTGATATAAAAGGACAATTGGTATTTGAAAAACAATCTCAAAAAGGAACAGAAATTATTGAGTTTGATGTAAGCAGGTTGGATAGTGGGCTTTATTTGTGTAAAGTAAGTACAAAAGAATACTCAGCAACGAAAAAAATAATTATTCAAAAATAGATGAACGTCTATGTCTGAAGTGACTTCTATTTTCGACCTTAAAACCTAACATAATTATCATTATTAGTAAAATTGTAGAAACTCAACTTATTGTTAAGTAGTTTATTAAATGAAAAGGAAATTTGTGAGCAATATTCTTACATGGATTTCAGTAATTACCTTACTGCTGAAATGTGAGTCGACTTGTATATTTGTTGTATGAAAATAAAAAGTAAGTTATTTATTATTGGAAGAGGAGGAGAATGATATTTTTCGTATTATTGTAGAGTTAAATCGTTTCAAGCGCGATTTGTAACAAGCACAAACAAACAGACAATCAAAACAACAACAAAACAAAGCATTAATGAAATATTTACTACTTTTTGTAGTATCGATTTTGTTATTTTCAATGACTTCAAATGGACAATATTTGTCATTTGAAAATGGGACACAAGCAATATCGTCAGGAAATACTACACCAGAGAGAACTTTTGAAAATGGAGGAGCACAATTTTGTGAGATAGAATTTAATTTCACAGCAGCAACAATCTCAGATATTAATGTTGAAGGCGACTTATACAATATCCTTCACATTGATGGTTTTGCAAAAATGGGACAAGTAGGAGCACCGGCCTTGCCTGCTCACAACGAATTTATTGCAATGCCAAGGAATTCACAGGCAAATATTATTATTCTTGAGACAAATTATTTTGAGTATTCAGGATTTAATATATATCCGGCACTAAAGCCAGCCCGCGATACCTATGGCGCACCATCACCATCCTTCGAGAAGGATTTGTCAATTTATAATTCCAATAGTTTTTTTCCTGAAAACATCATCGAAGTTGTAAATATTGCACAAAGCAGGGGAACTCTTTTGGCAAAAGTGCAGCAGCGACCTGTTCAATTTAATCCGGTTACGGGAATTATTCGTGTTTACACAAAAATTAAATATCGCATTGAATTTGTAGGAGGCGAAGGGTCTTTCGATTACATTGCTCAGGAAAACTCATTGCACTACTCAAATCTGTTAAAACGTAACATAATAAATTCTGAAAGCATCCCCGATGGAATAAATACCGATCAAACCAATACGATAAACGGTGACAGGTCTGTAGAGAAGAACTATATTATTATTACACATTCTG
>JAOZNY010000420.1 GCA_029933565.1 Bacteroidales bacterium | reverse complement strand
CCATTTCGCGGAAGTTGATACGTGAAACACCAAATTGTCTCATATAACCTTTTGGCCTGCCTGAAAGTGCGCAACGATTGTGCAAACGCACTGGTGATGCATTTTTTGGCAGTTTCTGCAAGCCCTCGTAGTCACCTGCTTCAAGCAGTGCAGCACGTTTGGCAGCATATTTTTCAACCATTTTTTGTCTTTTGCGCTCACGCGCCTTCATCGACTCTTTTGCCATGATTATTTAATTTTTTTTTGGTTTTTAAACGGCATTCCAAATTCTTTAAGTAGCGATAAAGCTTCTTTGTCAGAATTAGCGGTTGTAACAATTGTTATGTCCATACCATTAATCTTATTTACTTTGTCAAGATTGATTTCGGGAAAAATAATCTGCTCTGGTATTCCGAAGGTATAGTTTCCACGTCCATCAAAACCTTTGTCGTTAATTCCACGAAAGTCTCTAACCCTTGGTAGGGCAACTGAAATCAATCTGTCAAGAAATTCATACATTTTCTCTCCCCTAAGTGTAACACGTACACCAATAGGGCTGCCTTTACGTAACTTAAAGTTAGAAATGTCCTTTTTAGAAACTGTAGGAACTGCTTTCTGTCCTGTAATAGAAGTCATCTCAGCAATTGCTGTATCAATAAGTTTCTTGTCAGTCAACGCATCGCCTATACCCTGGTTAATTGAAATCTTCACCAATTTTGGTACCTGCATTACAGTTTTATAACCAAATTGCTTGGTTAACTCAGGAATTACTTCTTCCTGAAACATTTTATTTAATCTCGGTTGATATCCCATTATTTGATTACCTCCCCTGATTTTTTTGAAAAACGAACTGTTTTTCCTGTTTTTTCATCTTTTCTTTTTCCAATTCTGGTTGGTTTTCCAGTAGCATCAATTAGCATTAGGTTTGAAATATCAACAGCAGCTTCCTGCTTTACTATTCCACCTTTTGGATTATCTGCATTTGGCTTAGTGTGTTTTGAAATTAAATTCACACTTTCAACAATGGCTCTGCCTTTATCTTTGTTAACAACAAGAACTCTTCCTGATTGTCCTTTGCTGTTACCGGCAATTACCATCACGTTGTCGCCTTTTTTTATGTTCAATTTAGTCATAAAAAATCTTTTTTAAAGCACTTCGGGTGCAAGTGATACAATTTTCATATACTGCTTATCGCGAAGTTCGCGAGCAACAGGTCCGAAGATACGTGTGCCAATCATTTCTCCACCTTCGTTGAGCAAAACAATTGCATTGTCGTCGAAACGTATATAAGAGCCATCATTTCTTCTGACTTCTTTTCTAGTTCTTACTACAACACCTTTTGTTACAGTTCCTTTTTTTATGTTTCCTGAAGGCAGGGCACTTTTTACAGAAACTACGATTTGGTCACCTATGTGAGCATAACGTTTTTTTGTACCGCCCAATACCCTGATGCAAAGCACCTCTTTAGCACCACTGTTGTCTGCAACAGCAAGTCTT
>JAOZNY010000187.1 GCA_029933565.1 Bacteroidales bacterium | reverse complement strand
TTCCTGACTCCTCTTCGCCTCTGGGCTAAGTTTGTAACTTAGTCCCCACCCTCTAGGTTAAGTTTCTAACTTAGCCCTCAACAACCAAAAAAAAGATCGGACTCCACCTCATAAAACAATTAGCTAGAAATTATGACTGTTAATTTCCCTCGACTAAAGTCCACCCCTCTGGGCTAAGTTTGTAACTTAGCCCCTCAACAACCAAAATAAAGATTGAACTCCACCTCATAAAACAATTAGCTAGAAATCCTGACTGTTAATTTCCCCCGACTAAAGTCGAGGGTAACTCATGGCAAGGGCTTACGCCAATTTTTCAGAATATTTAACAATGGTACGGAATTTGAATGCATAAATTATTATTAATTTTGCAGCGATATGGAAGATGAAAGTTTTAAAAAGGATTTAGATGAACTTTTCCGTTTGTTCAACAAACTGATAAAGGACAAATCCATCGACGATGTACCCGGGCTTAATACGGGCATGCTAAAGCAATTTGAATTTTTCTTTTCAAATTATGAAGGCATGAAGGATCAGTTAATGTACCAATTGCAAGGTCAGTATGGCGATTCTGTTAAGGAAATGGTTCGTACACTTGTAAAGCAGTTGAGGGAAGAAGTAGGAGAAGATGATTTCTTAAATGTAGCAGAAGAGGCAGAAGTAATTGAAGAACCACAAATAGAAACAGAACTGCAACAAATAGCGGGTAAAACCGAAAGGGAAAAAATTGATGAAATGTTGAAGAAACCAGGTCTTACAGAAGAGCAGGTAAATAAGTTGCTCGACAAAAGGTCTAATCTTTAATTAAACTTTGATGGCCTTTAATCCAAAACAATATTTTAAAAATTATTTTAAAAAGAAATCCACTTTTGGGATTGTTACCGACATTATCTTTGTTGTCTTGGTAGCACTTCTGGTAAATCCCGGAACAAGGACTAATGTATCTTCTTTTTTCATAAAACTCACTTCGCTACCACCATCAACTCTTGATGTTGATGAACAGTTTACTATAAATCAGGAAACGAAAAACTGGGTTCTCTACGATATGGAGGGAAACGAATTCACATTTGCTGAACTTAACAATAAACCTGTTTTTTTAAATCTATGGGCAACATGGTGTCCACCTTGTATTGCCGAAATGCCAAGCATAAAGGATTTACACGGGAAATATTCTGATAAGGTAAGTTTTGTAATACTAAGTAATGAGAGTCCTGCTACCATAAAAGCATTTGCTGAAAAAAAGGGTTATCAGGATTTGGACTTTTATTATTCACGAAACACACCATCAGATTTTATTACACAGAGTATCCCTGCTACTTTTGTAATTTCCACCGAAGGCAAAGTTGTTGTCAGCAAAAAAGGCGCTGCACGCTGGAATTCTTCGAAAATGAATAACTTATTAGATGGCTTATTACAAAACTAAGTCATCATTATTATCTTTGCAAAAAAATTTACAAATGAAAAAAATATCAATTCTTTTAATAATATCACTTTTTATTGGCAATAGTGTTTATTCTCAGGGACTTAGCGAGTCTATTAAGAAAAAGTTTACAGTAGGTGCTGACGTATTTACAGATATTTGGGTAGGTGCCCCCGACAATATTGATTTACGCACAATTCATCAGGGAGCAACGGCTTTTGGAATGTTCAATTTTCCATTGGGTGGAGAAGAAAGCCTGACCTCATTTTCCATAGGGCTTGGAGTTAGAAGCCATAATATGTATTCCAATTCAAGAATTGACGATATTAAAGCAGATACAATTACTTTCACACCAATACCCGATGATGTAATTTACCAAAGAAGTAAAGTAAACCTTGTTTATCTTGATTTACCTGTTGAGTTTAAATTAAGATTTAAAAATGGATTCAAAACTACAATTGGTTTTAAAGCAGGCTGGGCAATCGATTCAAAAGAAAAATATGTTGGCGACAGATATGAAGAATATTATGGCAACCAATACGACTATACTAACAGAGTTGGCGTAAATGAAACGACAAAAGATATAAGACAACTTGAGAAATTTTCTTACGGACCTACTTTAAGAATAGGTTACAAATTTATTAGTGTTTATGGGTACTACCAAATTTCGAGTGTATTTAAGCGAAACCTTGGCCCCGATATGGCACCTATCTCAATCGGTTTAACGATTACCCCATTTTGAAATTATTTTGGGGAATAAGGAATAGTGGAATAAGGGATGGTAAGTTCAATTAGCAAATGCGACTTTTTAAGCAAAAAAAGACAGATTGATTTTTCCATCCATCACTTCATCACTCCATTTATTTACTCAATTCTATCCTTAACATATTCATTGCCATTAATGCTGAGCGGCGGATATTCCTTCCACGGTGTTCTCCAAAATGAAATAATTTAGATTTTACACCTTCTGGCCCGGCAATAGCAATCCACACCGTGCCAACAGGTTTTTCTTTAGTTCCTCCATCGGGGCCTGCAATTCCTGAAGTAGCCATTGAATAATCGGTTTTCAATAAATCTCGTACTCCTGTTGCCATCTGCTCAACAACCTGCTGACTTACTGCTCCATATTTTTCAATATCTGTTTTGCTAACCGATAATTGATTTGCTTTTACTTGGTTGGTGTAGGAAACCACCGAACCATAAAAGTATTCAGAACTACCTGCAATGCTTGTAAGCAGATGTGCAATGTAGCCGCCAGTACAACTTTCGGCAGTAGAAACGGTATGCCCCTTTTCCTTTAGGATAATTCCCAAAACTTCTTCAAGACTAATATCGTCGAAACCAAAAATGGCTTTGGGCACATAATTATACAGTTTATCACTTTGCTGTTCTACAATTTCCTTCAAAATTTTTTCTTCGTTACCAGAAACTGAGAGCCTCAAACGCACAATTCCCGGTTGTGGCAAATAGGCTAGTTTAATATTTTCGGGCAATTGTTCAACCCAGTCTTCAATTTTAGCAGCAAGCATTGATTCACCAATTCCGATAGTCATAATTGTTTTGTGGACAATGTAAGTTGTACCAAAGCGATCTTTTAATTTAGGGATTACCTGCTCCGTCATCAGAGTTTTCATCTCGAAAGGAACTCCGGGCATGGAAACAAATACCTTGTCATCCTGCTCAAACCACATGCCAACTGCGGTTCCAACTCTGTTAGGAAGAACTATGCAATTATCAGGAATTTCAGCTTGCATTTTATTTACCTCGGTAACAGGATAATTTCTAACTTTAAAAAGCCCCTTGATGTGTTCAAAAGTTTCATCATGAAAAACCGGTTTAGAACCAAAATACTCCATCAGCACTTTTTTGGTAATATCATCTTTCGTTGGACCTAAGCCTCCTGTCATTAAAATAATATCAGCTCGCTCACTTGCCTCATTTACCGCTGCTTTAATATGTTCACCTTCATCGGAAACCGAACTTATTTGTACCACCTGAATTCCTGCTTTGTTAAGTTCTTCCGCCATCCATGAAGCATTAGTGTTTACCACCTGCCCTATCAACAACTCATCGCCTATGCTAATTATTTCTGCTTTCATCAAATATTATTTTTCCCAATACTCCATAACTCCATTCTTCTATTCTCCATTTCCCATTTTCTTCTACATTTGCAAACTTAAATAAATTAGCATGAACAATACCACCGAACTTGTATTAAACCATCATGGAGCAGTTTACCACCTTAACCTTAAACCAGGTCAAGTTGCAGAAACTATATTTCTTGTTGGCGACCCAGCCAGAGCCAAAATTATTGCAGACTTTTTCGATGAAATAGAATTCCAGACCAGCAATCGTGAAATAAATACTTTTACAGGAACTTATAAAGGCAAAAGACTATCTGTTCTTTCCACAGGAATGGGAACCGATAATATTGAAATTGTTGTTAAAGAACTTGATGCTGTTTTTAATATTGACTTTGAAACAAAAAAACCAAAAGAAGAAATTACAAGCCTTAACCTAATCCGCATAGGGACTTCAGGAGCATTACAAGACGACATTCCTGTTGTCGATTCATATGTTGTGTCAGAATTTGCAATTGGGCTTGATGGGCTTGCATATTTTTACGAAGATGGTCCTTTTGTTATGGAAAGGGAAATGACCGCTAGTTTCATAAATCAAATGGATTGGGATAAAGATTTTCCAAAACCTTATGCAATTAAATCATCGGATCAGTTGCTTGAGAAAATGGGGTTTGGGTTGAGAAAAGGTATTACACTTACTGCACCCGGATTTTACGCGCCGCAAGGAAGAAAACTACGGCTGCCATTAAAAGATGATACGATAATCGACAGGGCTCAGAAATTTAAATATGGAAGCAATCAGGTAACTAACTTTGAAATGGAATGTTCTGCTCTTTATTCCCTTTCGGCCATGCTTGGCCACGAAGCACTAACTGTTTGCAACATAATTGCCAACCGTGTTAATGGAAGTTTCAGCCCCGATTACCATGCCAGCATGAATAAACTAATTCAGCTTATGCTGGATAGGGTTTTGGATGTTTAAGTCTAGAATATCGCATACTTAAAACTAAACATAAAATTATATATTATCCCTTTTTCAATTTGTGAGGAATTAAAATCGTAGTAATTTATTCTATTCCAGAAAGGGGCAGGAATATCATAATTGAAATTATCTAAGTATGCAAAACCAGCAGTTAGTTGAACCCTAAGCCTTGGTGAAACATAGTAATACGAATTGAACCTAAACCCAGTATTCAAACCATAAACATCTTTGTTTTTCTCTTCAAGGTTGTAATCGTATGAAAAGGAAATGTAAGGTTCTATTCCAACATGCGTACGTGTATTAGGATAAAAGCCAAATTCCCATCCTGCACTAAGCAAACCATTCAACGAAGAATTATAATATTCGCCAACGTCTTCACCATTCTTCCAGATTTGGTCACTAACACCATAGCCAAATGTGAAGTCGATTAATATATCCGATTGCCAGGCATAACTCACAGGCTTCATTCTGTTAAACGAAAAGAAACCATAAATACCGTAGTCTTTATTGTCACGCTTTCTTGCTTGATAACTATCCGTTTCTTCATTATAATAATAATTCGTCGATAATGTTGGGACAACCCCTGCTTCATAACGTATCCCAGTACCACGGTTAAATTGAGGTGCAAAATTCCAAATATCATTGAGGTTGGCAAAATAAACCATATCGGCAGTTTCAACCAGATCCATATTTTGCATGGATTTGTCAAGTTCTTCCAATTGATAAATCCTCTTAAAACGCGAATCATAAAAACGTTTATACCTAATTAGGTTTGCAACTCTAGCCAATGAATCAATCATGGAATTGTCAGGTGTTTTGCTTAAACGATTTTCCTTTTGAATGGCCAGTAAAATATCCATTGCCTGCCTTGCGCTTTCAATGGGTTCAATCCGCCCTTTACCTCCGGAAATGTATGGGGTTATCAAAAATTCCTGATATTGATAATTGTAGGTTTCATCTTCTGATTTACTAAAGTAAGGTGAATATTCATATTTAATGTCGCCATGAATTCCAAAGAAAGCATTATTTTGATTGTAGAATCTAGTTTCGGTAGCATACGAAAGCAAAAGTTTTGGATTGGAACTTGTAGTTTTAACTGAATCAGTCTTGCTCCAACTCGAATAATAAGAGCCCCTAAAATAGGCATTGCTTCTGCTTTGAATCTTTTTTGAATTCCTATATTCAAAGTAATCCATAACAACATTGCCATTGAAGTTATTGTCATTATCATTTGCGGATTCACTATACCCACTTGTCGATAAATAAGTTCCCAAATCCAAAGTCCTATATTTAATATCCGGGGCTTTGTAATTTTTTAAATCGAAATCTCTAATTGAAGTTTGTTGGGCAAAAAGGGTTAAGGAGAAGAGGA
>JAOZNY010000026.1:18313-20106 GCA_029933565.1 Bacteroidales bacterium | reverse complement strand
GCTACCAATGACAACTTATTATAAATGATTGTAGATTAATGAATTATGAATACTATTTAAATAAGGAAATATTTATGAAATTGCAATATTCAAAATACAAATAAATTCCAAAAATGAAAATTCAATGTTCAAAAAAATTGATTACTATTTGAAATTTGGTTTTTTGAGATTGAGATTTATTTGATAATTGAGATTTGGTTTTTTTGTCATTTCACTATGTGCGCCCTTTTTTATGGGTGTTGGGTCTCAGGATGACAAAAATGGGATTTTGCAAAGTTCTCTGTTTATTAAGCCCTGCACTTTAAGAATAGTTATAAAATAATTAAACACAAAGTATTGAAGAAACTAAACATATACATGCTGAAGTCGTTTTTAGGACCTTTTGTGTTTACTTTTTTTGTTGCGTTGTTTATCCTTTTGCTTCAGTTTCTTTGGAAATACATTGATGATTTGGTAGGTAAAGGACTTGAGTGGTACATTATCGCCAAACTATTGTTTTATGCGTCTTCAACTTTTGTTCCACTTGCTCTTCCACTTGCAATTCTGCTTTCTTCAATAATGACTTTTGGAAACCTTGGCGAGCATTACGAACTTGTTTCCATAAAGGCTGCCGGAATTTCGTTGCGCAAGGCAATGAAGCCGCTTGCAATACTGGCATTAGCAATAAGTATTGGAGCGTTCTTCTTTTCCAATTATGTACTTCCTGTGGCTAACCTTAAGTTTGGGTCGTTGCTTTACGATGTGAGGCAGCAGAAATTAGCATTTAATATTAATGAAGGAATATTTTACAATGGATTCGAAAATGTTGTAATTCAGGTTGGAAGAAAGAATAAAGACAATAAAACTATTTACGATGTAAAAATATACGACCATAACAGAAGAATGGGTAATACCAATGTTACTCTTGCTCAAAAAGGAATTATGGAATTATCACCCGATAAAAAGAAAATGGTTTTTACACTTTTTGATGGTAATTCGTATTCTGAAATAAACGAATCTGGCTACAGAAAAAGAAGACCATTTGAAACTACAAAATTTGATAAACAGATATTAGTTTTCGATTTGGGCGATTTTAACCTTAGCCGTACAAACGAGGATTTATTTCGTTCTCATTATTCAATGCTTAATATTCAACAACTTAACTATTCAATCGACTCTTTGAGTACCGAAAAGGCAGCAAGGCATGAGTTTTATCAAAAGAAGTATCTGAAGAGGTATTCTTATTTAGATAAAATGGATAGCCTACTGCTCGATACTGTTGTTGTTTCAGATTATATTCTGGTTGATAGTTTAAAATACCCTTTGTTACAAAATTTTGATAATAAAGCTAAGGCTGAAATTTTAGAGAGTAGTTTAAAAAGTGTGAGATCGTTAAAGGATAATTTAATTTATTATGAGAAGGAATTAAATTCGAGGCAAACAATTGTTATTAAGCATGAAGTAGTTTGGAATCAAAAGTTTAAGTTGTCGCTTGCTTGTCTAATTTTCTTTTTTATAGGTGCTCCTTTGGGTGCAATAATTCGCAAGGGTGGGCTTGGGTTTCCGGTTGTAGTATCCGTATTGTTCTTTGTAATTTACCACATAACTTCCATTACTGGCGAAAAGGCGGCTCTTACTGGTGAATGGAATGTTGTTTTTGGTGTTTGGATGTCAACTTTGATTATTTTGCCAATGGGTCTTTTCTTAACATGGAAGGCCACAACCGATGCGCCTTTGCTGGATGCTGAAAGTTGGACAAGATTTTTTGGGAAGTTTAAAGGGATAGTTAATGTTTTTAAAAAGAGAAAATAAAG
>JAOZNY010000026.1:17087-18213 GCA_029933565.1 Bacteroidales bacterium | reverse complement strand
TGGCCGGCAAGCGAAGGAGGCCCAATTGCCATGAATCAGTTGATTGAAGGTTTGGCTGATGAAGGACATTACATAAAAGTATTGGCAATTAATACCAATAAATATGTAGTAAATCCCGATGACATTCCACAGCAATATAAGGATAGAACCAATATTGAACTTGGATTTATTGATTTGGCCGTAAAACCCGTTCCTGCCTTTTTAAATCTTTTTACCAATAAATCATATCACGTCGAACGCTTCATCTCACAAGATTTTGAACTAAAAATTAAAGAAGTTCTTAGTGGGCAAAAATTTGATATTGTACAGATTGAGACTCTTTTTATGTCTCCTTATATCCAAACAATCAGGAAATATTCAAATGCTAAGATTGTTTTAAGAGCCCATAATATTGAGCACTTAATTTGGAAAAGGGTAGCAGCAAATTCAACAAATCATTTAAAGAAATTTTACATAAGTCATCTTGCCAAAACACTTGAGTTTTACGAAAGACAAATAGTAAATGATTATGATGGAATTGTTCCTATTACGAAGGAAGATGCAAAGTTTTTCAGGTCGTTGACTAGGTTGCCTATTTTGCCCTTACCTTTTGGAGTTAACATCGATAAAATTAAAATAGCAACAGAGGCAAAACCTGAAATGGCATTGTTTCACATTGGTTCAATGAACTGGGTACCTAATGAAGAAGGTATAAAATGGTTTATTGATCAGGTATGGCCTTTAGTTGAAAAAAGACTACCTCAAATAAAACTATACCTTGCCGGGCGTGGTATGCCTGCTTGGCTGACAAATTTGAAACGGAAAAATATTATAATTGTGGGTGAAGTTGACAATGCTCACGATTTTATTATTTCAAAAGCAATTTCCATTGCGCCATTATTTTCAGGTAGTGGTATAAGAATTAAGATTATTGAAAGCATGGCTTTAGGTAAAGCAGTTATTTCAACCAGCATAGGTGCAGAGGGCATAAATATTGAAAGTGGAAAAAATATCCTCATTGCAAATACTGCCGATGAGTTTTTTGAAGCGATTAGTTTGTTGTTTTCGAAAGAGGGTTTAGCAAGCGAAATAGGTATGCAGGCACGTCAACTTATCGAGCAAGAACACAGCACGAAAAAATTAATAA
>JAOZNY010000026.1:11246-16987 GCA_029933565.1 Bacteroidales bacterium | reverse complement strand
CTTTCCAGAGTTCCTTATCCTCTTGAAAAAGGAGATAAGTTAAGGGCTTTCCATCAGGTTAGGGAGTTATCGAAGTATAATGAGATAATTTTGTGTGCACTCAATCCCGACGGCAAGCTAGATAAACAAAAGGCATTTCAAAAACTACAGCCTTATTGTCGTTCAATTAATTTTATCGATCTGCCATGGTACCGTATTCTTTTTAATATGTTTCTTTCATTTTTTAAAGGACTTCCCATCCAAACCGGATATTTTTATAATAGAAATGCAAACAAGAAAGTAAAGGCACTGATTGAAGAGTACAAACCTGATCATATTTACTGTCAGCTTGTGCGAACTGCTGAATATGTGAAAAAATCACCAATTAAAAAAACCATCGATTATCAGGATGTTTTCTCCTACGGTATAAAACGCAGGTATGAGAAAGCAAACTTTTTTATGAAGCCATTTTTCAAGATGGAATATGAGCGATTGGTTAAATATGAAAACCATCTTTTTGATATTTTCGACAATAAAACAATAATTTCTAAGCCTGATCGGGATTTAATAGAGCATGTGAACAAACAGGAAATTCATATTATCCCCAATGGTGTTGATCACGATTTCTTCTCGCCCATGGATAGAGAAAAAAAATACGATTTAGTTTTTGCAGGCAATATGGCTTACCCACCTAATGTGGATGCTGCCATTTTTTTAGTAAAGGAAATAATGCCAATTGTATGGGAGCAAAACCCTGAGATAAATGTACTTCTGGCAGGTGTAAGCCCTGATAAAAAGGTAGTTGCATTAAAAAGTGAAAAAGTTAGCGTAAGTGGTTGGCTGGATGATATTAGAGATGCCTATTCTTCGGCCCGTATTTTTATTGCTCCAATGAGAATAGGCACCGGCTTGCAGAATAAATTACTCGAAGCAATGGCAATGCGCATTCCATCAATTACAACCAAATTGGCCAACGATGCGCTGATGGCTGCTGATGGCGAAGAAGTGCTAATAGGAAATACTGCAGCTGAGTTGGCTGAAAAGATACAAATACTACTTTCGGCTGATAAAGTTTATGATAAAATAGCAAAAAGTGGCTTTGATTTTGTAAACAATAACTATAGTTGGAAAGAGTCAACCGCTAAACTTGATGAAATAATTAAGGGGTAATTCCAGTGTCTGTCTTTCACCTGCTAGGGCTTATCCGATTGGGTTTAATCTAACAGAAAACAAATATATGCTAAAGGATTTAGTAAAGAATAACAGGAGTTATAGGAAATTTAATTCTGAACGAAAAATTAGCAATAGCGAATTGCTTGAACTAATTGATTTAGCAAGAATTACGGCATCTTCAAAAAATAAGCAGCCACTAAAATATAAGATAGTATCAGAAAGTAAGGACCTGGATTTTGTGTTTGAACAATTGAGTTGGGCGTGGTATCTTAAGGAATGGAAAGGCCCTCTAAAAAATGAAAGGCCTACAGCCTACATCGTGGTATTTTTGGATAAGAACATAAATGACAATGCATTTATAGATGTTGGAATAGCCAGCCAAACAATTTTGCTGGGAGCAGTTGAAAAAGGATTAGGCGGATGCATTGTACGAACAGTTAATCGTTATCAAATGCAAAAACACTTTGGTTATGCTGAAAATCTTGAACTCATTCAGGTAATTGCCATTGGCGAACCAGCACAAGAAGTGGAAACTGTTGAACTTGAAAAGTCGGGAAGTATTGAATATTTCGAAAATGATCAGAAGGTGCATTTTGTCCCTAAACGCTCCTTATCCGAAATTGTGATTTAGTCGCAATATTTAGATTTTAAAACTCTTATAAATTTTAACTTGAGACCGAAGTGGACTCTGCTCTTTAATTTTAACATATTCATTTGAGGAATAAGTATTTACTAGTCTGGCTTTTACATTGTCTTTTAATTGAAAATCCAACATTTTCTTAAGTTCACCTTGTAAATTTTTGTCGTAAACAGGCGTTGCCGCTTCAAAACGATGATCAAAATTTCTTACCATCCAGTCGGCAGACGATAAATAGTATTTTGGGCTACCGTCATTGGCAAATACAAATATCCGGCTGTGTTCCAAAAACTTGTCCACTATGCTAATTACCCTTATGTTTTCGCTTAAACCTTTAATGCTTGGAATTAGTACACAGATGCCGCGGCAAATGATATCAATTTTCACCCCCGCTTTTGCAGCAGCATAAAGTTTGTTAGTAGTTTTTACATCAACTAAATTATTTAATTTTATAATTATCCACGCTTCATTGCCTGCTTTTGCACTGCGTATTTCTTTGTTTATCATGCTAAAGAAACTATTGCGCATATAATACGGTGCAACCAACAGGTGCTTAAATTTAGGAGGATTGTAAGGTGATTCAAATAGATGAAATAGCATATTTACTTCTTTTGCAATCCCCTGATGGGCAGTTAGCAAACTGTCGTCGGCATAAACCTTAGCAGTCGATTCGTTGAAGTTACCAGTGCTGATATTTGTGTAATAAACATTCTCCCCATTTTCTTTTCTTCTAATCAACATTAGTTTGCTGTGCACCTTAAATCCCGGTAGGGTTTTAATTATTTTAACACCTTCCTCTCTAAGTTTCTGCGACCAGAAAATATTTGCTTTTTCGTCAAATCTTGCCTGAATTTCCAGAAATACAGTAACATTTTTACCATTTCTGGCGGCATTTATAAGTGCGTTTATAACATTTGAGTTTCTGGCGGCACGGTAAAATGTCATTTTAATTGCTCTTACTTTTGGATCAATTGATGCCTCCCTAAGCAGATCAACAATGTATTGAAATGATTGGTATGGGTAGTGAAGAAGGATGTCACCTTTTTTAATTCTTGATAAAATGCTTGAGTTGTGGTCAATGTCCTTGTGCAATAAAGGTGCTGTTTTAGCATAAACAAGGTTTTTACCACCAACATTTGGAAACGACATAAAATCTTTGGAGTTGTGGTATCTTCCACCTCCTCTAAGATTGTCGTTACTCGTAATATTAAGTTTTCGAAGTAGGCGTTTTTGAAGTCGATCGGGCATTTCCTTATCGTAAACAAACCTAACCGCCGAACCTTTTTTTCTTTTTTTAATGCTATCACTCATCAGCTCCATAAAACTTTTGGAAATATCATTATCGATGTCAAGTTCAGCATCGCGTGTAAATTTAATGGTATAGGCACTAAAAGTGTTAAATCCCATCCACCCAAAAAGTTCACCCATGCAATACCTAAGTACATCGTCAAGGAAAATAATGTATTTGTTGTCGTTGTCTGAAGGTAAAATCACAAAACGAGAGATAGAGTCTGGAACCATTACCAGAGCATATTCATCATCTTTGTTTTCTTGCGAGTTCTTTAGTTCTGCTGCCAAATAGATTGAATTATCCTGCAAAGTATCTGGGTCGCTCAAATTTTTTAGCATAATCGGGAAAAGCAATGATCTTACTTCGTTTGCAAAATACTGCCTAACAAATTCTCCTTGTTCCTTGTTCAGTTGGCTTTCATCGCGAAAGTAAATTTTGTGTTTTTCAAGGTCTTCAATTATTTGATTTATTGTAGTAGTAAACTTTTCTTCCTGCTCTTCAACAATTGTAAGTATCTGTTTTAAAACAGCAGAAGGTCTTTCGGTTTTTTTGCTTTTATGTTCCAGTTCAAACTGAATCATTCTTTTAATGGTGGCCACTCTTACCCTAAAAAATTCATCCCTATTATTTGAGAAGATACCTAAAAACCTTAGCCTTTCAATTATTGGGTTTCCCTCATCCATTGCTTCCTGCAATACCCTCTCGTTAAAATGCAGCCACGATACTTCTCTGTTAATTAACTTCTTCACTTTCTGCGTCTTTATTATTTAAATTATTGAAAACCTGATAGATTACAAAATTAGCAATATTTAACTACTTTAGTTTCTTTTAATTTCTTAACTTGCAGCGTTTTAATTAATATTAAGAAATATTATTATTAATAATCAACTAAATTAAAAAGATGAAAAGAACATTTACATTACTTATCGTTAGTTTTATTGCTATCTCCCTAATGGGGCAGTCAGCAATAGAAAAGAAGCGAACTGAAGGACAGCGTGCCGAAACTTTCAATATTTTAAAGCAGATCATCAAGAGTAATGCAGATTTGGCAAATCCCTTTTACTCTCCCAATGATTCAAAACAAGCAATGGATTCATTAATTTATGAGGAATTTCATGAATTTGATGGAGGATGGAAAAATGATGAAAAGGAAGAATACACTTGGGACGCCAATGGAAAAGAAATTTTAATGATGCGTTCAGGATGGATGGTAGAACAGGTCCAATGGTTTAACTATCAGAAGACAGAGTATTCCTATAATATTGATGGAAAATTATCCGTTGTAAGCACTCAAATGCGGGATACTCCTGAAATGGAATGGCGTAATGAGATTAAAACTGAATTTACTTATCAGGGGGCTGAAGGTATTATTGTAATAATGAAGATGTGGAATCCGGAATTAAGCCAATGGGTTGAGTATTGGAAATTTGAATATGTATTTAATAGCAATGGAAAACTCGTGGAGATTATAAACTATTACAATGTTGAAGACCCTGCAAACTGGCTAAATGCCGAAAAATATGAATATTTTTATGATGGAGATGGACGCATGGTTCAGGAATTATGGTTGTTGTGGGATACGGATGCCAATGTTTGGGAGAATGAATACAAGGTTGATTATTCATATGAGGGCAATGGGAATTTGATTAATGAATTTTGGAGTCAGTGGAACATAACTACACTTGAGTGGGAGAATGAGAGCAAGGCTGATTTTACTTACGATGAGCATGGGAATATTTCAGAATATATTGAGTCGTGGTGGGAATTTAGCCTTGGGGATTGGCTTGTGGAAGAAAAAGTACTGTATACTTATAACAATACATTTACTTACAGCGACCTGCTTTTGCCGGGTAATTATTCCGGATATTATTATACATTGAGTGCGATACTCTTTAATCACATGCTCTTAACTGAGGAGGTTTTTGAGGCTTGGGATGAAAGTTGGGATGAGGACACAAGAACCAATTATTTTTATTCAGAAAATAATTCATCAGCTGTTGAATTAAATGATGATGGTGCATTTTTGGCTTATCCTAACCCGGCAACAGATTTTTTCACACTTGATTTAAACATTGGCTCAGATGTTGTTTTGGTTGAAGTTTTCGATACTCGTGGCAGAAAAGTGCTGTCTGAAGAGATTGTAGAAAATCAGCCAATTTCGGTTTCTTATCTCGACAAAGGTGTTTACGTTTATAAATTTGTGTTTAACGACAAAGCGTATAGCGGAAAATTATTGGTTCAGTAGAATCTTAAAGGAAAACTGTCCAGAACTATTTTCACACAAAGAAAGAAAAAGTTTCACGCAAAGACCGCTAAGCATAATACGCAAAGATTGCAAAGAAAAACAAAATATTCTCAGCGATCTTTGCGCTTCTTCGCGACCTTTGCGTGAAATTTTATGGACAGTATTGAGTTAACAGGCTACAACATCCTTGGAGTTACAATAAATTCGACTTTAAAATTTGAGTTTGCAATTTCCTCCCATTTATCGGTTTTAAAACTAATTGCTGCAATGCCGGATGTTGGCAGATTGTTGATTATGGGGGTTTCAAAAATATTGACAAAATCGGTGAAGGTTGGGTTGTGACCAAAAATCATTACAGATTCAATTGAGTTGTCGAGTCCAAAAAGTTCATCGAAAATATCATCTGTGCCAGCATG
>JAOZNY010000026.1:0-11146 GCA_029933565.1 Bacteroidales bacterium | reverse complement strand
CAATTGAGTTGTCGAGTCCAAAAAGTTCATCGAAAATATCATCTGTGCCAGCATGGTAAATATTTTTTGAGATTATTATTTCTTGTTCAGGATAGCCAAGTTCCACTGCTATAATCTTTGATGTCTCAAATGCCCTAACTGCTGTACTGCTTAAAATTAGGTCTGGTTTAATTTCCTTAGATTTTAAATAAGCTGCAACTTTATTAGTTTTTTTTATGCCCACTTCCATTAGAACTCTGCCATGATCCCCTACCGAAAAGTCTTCCCATGACGATTTTGCATGTCGCATTATGTAAATCGTTTTTCTTTTTGTCTTATTAAATAACATCGATTATTCTTTTTTGGCAAATTAATTATTCGTTTTGAATTTCCGCAATACTTATGTCCAACATATCCTCAAATCCAATCATCGCATTTACCAACCTGGCCTTTGTAAAGTTATGAATGTCATATGGAGAAATATTTGCTGTTTCTATTATTTCATTATTAATTAAAAATTGTCTTTGAATTCCTTTTAAAAGTGGCTTTTCGGGTGTTAGCCATTTTTTGCCATTAAAAAACAAAATATTGCAAAATGAAGTATCGGTAATCAAACCATTTTTTACAATTAAAATTTCATCGCTGTTTTTGCGCTTAGCAAATAATTGATTTATTCTTTCTCTGTTTTCAAATTTGAAATTATAATTAATTGAGTCGTCATTAACTATTTTTAGTGATTTAATACTGAGTGAGGAATAAGGTAGGAGTTCAATATTTTGTATTGTTTTGCTGTAAACTATCCGGCATTTGTAAATTTTGTGATTAATGTAAGTTGCTTGAGATTTTGCAAGAAACATATCAAGTTCCGAAACCAAATCAATTTTATTCTCACATCCAAACAACTCTTTTTGCGATTTGTTCATCCGGTTCTGATGCAGTTCAAGATTGGCAAACTTCCCGTCTTCAAATTTTATGGTTTCCAGCAATTTCATCTACTCATTCATTTACTCATTCATTCCTTAAATAGGAACATAAACCTTCTTTACTAGTTCATCGTATTCTCCTTCGGCATTGCTTTTGGCAGTAATTCCACCCCCACTTTTATAAATTAATTTTTTGCCTTGTTGTTCCACAAACCTAATCATCACTCCACTGTCAATATTTTTTCCATCAAATATTCCAAATATTCCTGTGTAATATCCCCGGTTATATTTTTCTGCTTTATCAATTATTTCAAGGGTTTTCTTTTTTGGCGCACCCGAAATGGAACCGGCAGGTAACATCTTTGAAATAATATCTCCAATTTTTTCATTAAACCTAGCAGGTAGTTCTCCACTTATCTTCGAACTCATCTGTAATATTTCACCTTTGTTGGTTACAATGTTTTCAATGTTTCTAAACGATTTAACTTTTACATTTTTGGCAACCATGCTCAAGTCATTTCTAATCAAATCAACTATTGTAAAATGCTCAGCCAATTCTTTTTTGCTGCTTAAAAGTAGTTCTTTTGCATTGGGCACGCTAGCATCAATAGTGCCTTTCATTGGGAATGAACTAATAATATTGTCTTTAGTCTGCACAAAAATCTCTGGTGAAAAAACCACAAATTTATCTTTTAACCATAATTTATATTTTGCCTTGCTGGCGAAAAAAATATCCTTCAAACTGAAATTAGATTCTATTTTGCTGGGAAATGTAAGGTTTAACAAAAACGAATCTCCATGTTTAATGTGTTCCTGAACTAAATCGAATGCCTCAGCATATTTTGTTTTTTCGTAGGGAATAACATCAAAACTCAAATGCTTTTTTGATTCAGGTGTTTGTTTAATATTTGTAATCCCGTTAATCGAAAAAAGTAATTCGTCAGTATTAAGTTCATCGAGTTTGAAAATTAGGGGAGCCTTGCACAAAAAGTCAAATACAAACAAAAACGGAATCCCTTTTTTTCCTAGTTTGTTCATTTTGTTGACTACCGATTTACAACTGTACATTAACTATTATTTTTCCAAGGTAAAATTATGCAATTATTTTTTGATTGCAAACTTAATAATGCTTTTCTAAATTAGCGTCTAGTTTTGCAATTGTTTTATTTTTGCTGAAAACAATTTGAATTTGAAACTCCTCATAATTGATAATTACGATTCGTTTACTTACAATCTGGTTCAATTAGTTGAACAGTGTGGAATCACAGATTATCAACTTGTTAAAAACGATTGTTTGCTAGAAACTGATTTGCGCGAAATTGATAAAGTTTTGATTTCTCCGGGTCCTGGTATTGCAGAAGAAGCAGGCAATTTAATGGAATTCCTGAAACTTTATTTTAAACAAAAATCTATACTAGGCGTGTGTCTGGGCTATGAGGCAATAGGTGAGTTGTTTGGTGCAAAACTCAGTAAACTCCCTTCACCTATGCATGGTATTCAAAACATGGGAATATTAGTTTCTGACGACAAAATTTTTAAAGCACTTCCCTCGGAGTTTAATATTGGCCATTATCACTCATGGATAATTAAGGAAATAAATATGCCCAACGAATTGCAAATCCTTCTAAAAGATGAAAACGGTTTTCCTATGGCTGTTAGGCATAAAACCTACGACTTAACTGGCCTTCAGTTTCATCCTGAATCCATAATGACGGAATTTGGAAAGGAAATGATTTGCAATTGGCTAGAGTCTTAATTGGGTTCTACGCTTAATACAGACCCTTTTCTTAAAAATTTATAAAAAGTTTTCTACTTGTTTTCGTAAAGAAAATAATTGTTTCTTTGCCGCCTATTAGATGTATGTGCAACTAAATTATTATGACAACTTCAAAAGAATTATCAATTGTGGCAATGTTAGGGCATACTAGCCATAAAATGCGACTTATGCTTGATAGGTCTTTCCATAAAAAGAATCCTGATATTAATGTTGAGCAGTTTGTTTTGTTGAATATTTTGCGCGCAAATGACGGCATTAATCAGCAGAATTTATCAAGAATGCTTGACAAGGATAAAACAACAATTGCCCGACTGGTAAGCAAGATGGAGAAAAATAACCTTTTGTTAAGGGTTCATTCGCGGGAGGATAAAAGATCGAATAATATTTATATCACAAATTATGGCAAGGAAGTTTTGCTTGAGTTAGGACCAATAATTAAACAAATTCAAAATGCTTTTGTAAAGAACTTAAGTGAAGAAGAAATAGAAATATTTTTTGGTGTTTTGAGTAAGATTTCAAATGAAATAATTGAATTAGATAAAGTTGTAAGCGCAACTAAATAGTAAAAATATTAAATAAAAGATATATGACAATCAGAAAGTCATGGATATTGGCAGTATTAGTTGTTATTGCAACTGTTTTTGCCTATTCATACATTAGCACGGGGAAAAAACGAATAACAAAAAATAAAGGTGAAACTATTAAAGTAGCCTTGGTGGAAGTAGTTAAAAATAAACAACTACCACTTACGGTTGATGCTTCGGGACAGTTAAAAGCAAAAAATACTTTTGATCTCTACTCGGAGGTAACAGGAGTTTTAAAAACTGAAAAAAAGGAATTTCGTACAGGTACTATTTACCGTAAAGGTGAAATGATGATTAGGATCGACAATACCGAGGCGAAGGCACAATTGCTTTCACAGCGCAGCGATTTTATGAATACCGTTACAAGTATTTTGCCCGATATTAAAATGGAATTTCCGACAGAATTTAAAAAATGGGAAAACTACCTCAAGGATTTTGAGATCGAAAAAAGTATAAAACCATTGCCTGAATTTTCCTCCGATAAGGAGAAATATTTTGTGTCAGGAAAAAAGATTTTCACTCAGTATTATTCAATTAAAAATCTTGAAGCTAGATATGCCAAATATAATCTGAGAGCGCCATTTAATGGTATCGTAACTCAGTCAAATATTAATCCGGGTGGGCTTGTGCGTAGCGGACAAAAAATAGGGGTGTTTAGCAATATGGATATTTTTGAACTTGATGTTTCTGTAAAGGCAAGCGATGCTGGGCATATTGCAATTGGCGATGAGGTTGATATTTTTTCGCACGATGGACAAAAGGTTTCTATCGGCAAGATTACCAGAATTAATACTGCTATCGATTTGAACTCCCAAACCGTTGCTGTTTTTATCGAAACAAAAGGGAAAGCGTTAAAAGCAGGCATGTATCTCGATGTCGAAATTCAATCCGACCCAGTTGAAAGTGCATTATTAATATCACGTAACATACTTCACAACAATACTTTTATTTATTTGGTAGAGGATAGCGCACTTGTTGAGAAAGAGATTAATGCTGTAAAATTCAATAAAAAAACAGTTTTAGTCGACAACCTTAATGATGGTGATAATTTGGTAGTTAGAAATGTATCGGGGGCATACCCAGGAATGAAGGTAATACCTAAAAAAAATAAATAGGAAATTATGAGAGGAATAATTACATATTTCATAAAATATCCCATTTCCACCAATGTTCTCATTTTTGGGTTTGTAATATTTGGATATTTCAGCATGATGAATATGGGGGCTTCATTTTTCCCCCTTGTCGAAAATCGGAATATTACAATTCAGGTAATGTATCCGGGTGCATCACCCGAAGAAGTAGAAGAGGGCATAGTTCTTAAGATTGAAGATAACCTTCGAGGTGTAACCGGAATTGAACGTTTTACTTCAAAATCATCAGAAAACAGGGCAAATATTATAGTCGAAATAATAAAAGGTCACGATATGGATGAGGCCTATCGCGATGTGAAAAATGCTGTTGATCAAATAGCATCCTTTCCTGGCGACATGGAGCCAATAGTAGTTTTTAAAAATGAAAACCGTAATCCTGCCATGGGCTTTACCATTAGTGGCAAAGGTGTTTCGTTAAAATCGCTTAAGCAAACAGCAAGAAAGATTGAAGATGATTTGCGCGACCTTGGAGGAATTTCCAAGATTACGCTGAGCGGATTTCCTGATGAAGAAATAGAAATTGCCGTTGACGAATCGAAACTGAGGGCATTCAACCTGAGTTTTGAACAAGTAGCCTCTGCAGTGAGAAAGGCAAATATTGACATTACCGGAGGAACCATTAAAGCACTTAATGAAGAATATTTGATTCGTGGCAGGGCAAAAAAATATTATGCCCATGAAATTGATAATATCCTAATTAAGTCAGACCAAATGGGGCGAACTGTTCTGGTACGAGATGTTGCTGAGGTTAGGGATCGTTGGTCCGATTCGCCAGATGAAGTTGACATAAATGGGATTAAAGCAGTAGATGTAAATATCTCGACAACAGATGGTGAAGATTTACTAGCAGTGGCACAAAAGGTAAGAGACTATGTTGACAATTACAATTTAACTCACACCGGGATAACACTTACCGTTACAAGAGATATGTCGGTTGTATTGAATGCCCGTAAAAAACTATTGGTAAATAATGGTATTTCTGGGATAATACTTGTTCTTATATTTTTGTCCATGTTTCTTAATCCGCGCATGGCATTTTGGGTGGCAGCCGGTTTCCCGGTTTCTTTTCTCGGCATGTTTATTTTTGCTAACCTTAGCGGAGTTACTATCAATATTATTTCCCTTTTCGGGATGATTGTGGTAATTGGTATTTTGGTTGACGATGGAATTGTGATTGCCGAAAATGTTTATCACCACTATGAAAAAGGAAAAAATGCAATACAAGCTGCCATTGATGGAACCATGGAAGTTGTCCCTGCCATTGTATCTGCCATTCTAACAACAATAATTGCTTTTTCTTCATTCTTTTTTCTTGATGGAAGAATGGCCGATTTCTTTGGTGAACTAGCCTTTGTGGTAATTGCTACCCTTAGTATTTCATTGGTGGAAGCATTGATTATTTTACCATCCCACCTGGCGCATTCCAAAGCCCTGGCAGGTAAACGCAAGCAAAACTTTATTATTAGGTTTTTCGATAAACTTATGTTCTGGATGCGCGACAAAACCTATATCCCTGCACTTAAAGCAGTATTGAAAAATAAGTCACTTTCTTTCGCAGTTATTATTTCAGTATTAGTACTTTCTTTTGCAGCAATTAAAGGAGGTGTAATAGGTGTAACATTTTTCCCAACAATGGAAAGGCATAATATTTCTATAAGTTTGAAAATGCCTGCCGGCACCAAAGCCGAAATCACAAAATCATGGTTGGAAAAAATTCAAACAGCTGCTCTTGAGAGCAATGAGTATTTTAGTTCACAGCGTCCTGACAGCCTTCAGATAATTGAAAACATTAAACTAAGTGTCGGCCCTTCTACTTCCGATGGCTCACTTACTCTTTTAATGCTTGAGTCAGAAATAAGAGACCTTGCCAGCGATATTATTGTTAGGGATATTAAGGAGCGTTTGGGGCCAACTTATGGTGTTGAATATATTTCATTTGGTAGTGGTTCGCATTTTGGTAAACCTGTTTCAGTTGCATTTTTCGGAAATGATTTGGAAGAACTGGAGTTGGCTAAAGAGGAGTTAAAAGACAAATTAAAAAGCATGCCTGCTTTGCGCGATGTTATGGATAACGACCCAAAAGGGATTAAAGAGATAAATGTAAAGCTTAAGGAGAAAGCAAATATGTTGGGGCTTACACTTCAGGATGTTTTGGGCCAGGTGAGAAGTGGTTTCTTTGGCAGGGAAGTTCAGCGTTTGCAGCGTGGGCGCGATCAAGTGAAGATTTGGGTAAGGTACGATGAAGAGTATCGTACAGCCATTTCAAACCTCGATGATATGCGTATTACAACATCATCAGGCTATAGGATTCCATTTGGTGAAATAGCCACCTACGAAATTGAACGGGGAACAGTTGATATTAGCCACCTTGACGGCAGACGAGAAATAATTGTTGAGGCAGACCTAGCAAATGAAAGTACTTCAGCATCGGATATGTTGGCTGAGGTTTCTAATAATATTGTACCCGAAATTATAGCTAAATATCCTTCGGTAACTGTAAAATACGAAGGGCAGAACCGCGAAGCAGAAAAAACACAAAGTTCGGCAGTAGTAGTTTTAAGCATAGTATTTTTCTTAATTTTTGCGGTAATTACTTTTACTTTCCGATCTTTTGGACAAACCACATTAATTATGCTTCTTATCCCATTTAGTGCAATTGGAGTTGTTTGGGGGCACTGGCTACATGGCATGCCTGTTAACATACTTTCAGGACTTGGAATTGTGGCCCTCGTTGGTATTCTGGTAAATGATTCTCTTGTACTGGTAAGTAAACTGAACCTTTATTTAAAAGAAGGTGAAAAACTTGATGATGCAATTATTCATGCAGGCTTTTCACGTTTTCGACCAATATTCCTTACTTCGCTAACTACTGTTGCAGGACTGGCACCATTACTTTATTTTGAAAAAAGTTTAGCGGCACAATTTCTTATCCCCATGGCAATTTCAATTGCATACGGAATTGCATTTTCAACAATTTTAACATTACTTTTATTGCCTGTTTTACTTAAATCATTCAACAATTTAAAGCGTACTGTTCATTGGATTTGGGAAGGTGAGAAAATAGAAGCCGAACCAATGGAAAGGGCAATCAAGGAAATGAAAGCAGAAAGAGAAGCGGTGGCATCATCAGAAACTGAATATAAAAAGTTATGAATTTGCCCCTAGGGTTTTGGGTCACGTCATTGCGTGGACGACGAAGGAGGACGTGGCAATCTCAGTTTATACCCCTTATGGGTAATTTGAGAGATTACTTCAGTCGTACCTCCATCGCAATGACGCCTTTCTTTAGTTCTTTTGAGTAAATAAAATCACAATAAAATGATAAAAATAAAAACAATAATACTAGTACTATCATTATCCTCATTAACGGCATTTTCTCAGCAGCCACTTAGTTTAATGGAGGCAGTGGATATTGCAATGCAGGAAAATCATGATATTAGGATTGCACGCAACAATATAAAGATTGCAGAAAACAATGCCAGCATTCTAAACTCTGGTTATCTGCCTTCGCTAAGTGCCAGTGGAGGAATTTCCAAAAAAAATGAAGATACTTATACCGATATGGGCGGTGGCATAAACAGGGATGTTAAAGATGCAATTACTGATAATTATAACTATGGTATAACAATGAATTATAGGTTGTTTGATGGTTTTGGCCGACAAAACACTTATAAAAAATTTAAATCTAATTATACACTTGTTGAACTTCAGGCGCGAGCAACTATCGAAAACACATTAATGGCGGTCATTTTGTCGTATTATCAGGTAGCCAATTTTAGTTCCAGACTTAAAAATCAAAAAAGAACATTGGACATTTCAAGCGAAAGGTACGAAAGGGCAAAAATGCAATTTGAGTTTGGCCAAGCATCAACTCTGGATTTATTGCGTTCAGAAGTTGATAAAAACAACGACAGCATAAATTACATAAACACAAATCGCGAACTTCAGATTGCAAGGCGCAACTTTAATGTACTTTTGGCAAGGGATGTGAAGACCGCCTTTGAAGTTGATACTAACGTTTTGTTTAAAAACACAGTTATCGAAGATACTGTAATGGATATGGCACTTCAACAGAATGTGGAGTATTTAATTTCAAAACAAAGTATGGATATTGCACAACTGGACACAAAATCATTGCGTGCCGGGTATATTCCAAAGGTGGACCTTTCGGGAGGCTATTCAGCAAATAATACACAAAGTACAGGAGGCGCCTTTTTGGCAAGTGAGGCATATGGTTTAAATGCACGGGCATCATTAAGTTGGGATTTGTTTGATGGTGGCCGCACTCACACCCAAGTACAAAATGCTAAGATTGCCGAACTCAATGCACAGGAACAAACCTATAATCAGGAAATAAACCTTATGCGTGAAGTGTCCAACGCTTTTATCAACTACGAGAACTCCATATTTATAATGGAAGCCGAGAATAAAAACATGGAGACCAACAATCTCAACTTCGAGTATTCAAGAGGGCAATTTGTATTGGGTCAAATTACCTCAATCGATTATCGTAAGGCACAAGTTGACCTACAAGAATCCATTAACAGATTCAACGATGCAAAGTATACTGCAAAAATTGCCGAACTTCAATTAATGAAACTTGCCGGTTTGTTTATGCAAGAAGTGCAGTAGAAACTTTGTTGTCAGCTTATCGGGTTGTCAAGTTCTCAAGTTGTTGCTTCCTGACACCGAAACTGGCTGAGTCCTGACGTCGAAACTGGCTGAAGATTCCGCCTGAGGCGGACATGTGTATCTCGAAACTGGCTGAAGATTGTATCTTCAGCCTTCAAATAAAACAAAGTCTGCGACTTTCATTTTAATATCTTATTATTCCTGACTCCTGATTCTTTCCTTTACTTCATCGCAACAGCCTCAATTTCAACCATCACTCCAAGTGGCAGTTCCTTAACGGCAAAGGCGGCACGTGCTGGTGGATCGCTGGGGAAATAAGAACCGTAAACTCCATTCATATCGGCAAAATATGACATATCAGAAAGGTAAATTGTACATTTCAGAATTTTTGAAAGGTCGTGGCCATAGGCAGCAGCAGTAATAATTGCCTGTATATTTTTCATTACCTGCTCAGTTTGCTGAGCAACTCCTCCCGCAACAACATTACCAGTGGCAGGGTCAACAGGAATCTGTCCTGAAATAAAAAGCATTCCGTTTTGTTCAATTGCCTGACTGTAAGGGCCAATTGGCTCAGGGGCATTCTGGGTATAAATTACATTTTTCATTTTTGAAAATATTTAAGTTTTTAAAATTGTTAAGTTCCAAAATTACAAAAAGCAATTAAGTTAATGTATTTTTACACCCTAATTTTTAAAAATAGAATTTATGTACAATCCTCCTGATTATTTTCTTGTTGATGAGTTGTTAAGCGAAGATCATAAAATTGTCCGTTCCGCTGTCCGCGATTGGGTCGATCGTTCGGTGAAACCAATAATTGATCAGGCAGCACAAAATCATGAATTCCCTTTGCATTTTATTAAAGAACTTGGTGAACTTGGTGCTTTTGGCCCTTACATTCCTGAAAAATATGGAGGAGCCGGCATGGATCAGGTTGCCTACGGTGTAATAATGACGGAACTTGAAAGGGGTGATTCGGCGATTAGGTCGGCAGCTTCTGTGCAGTCATCTTTGGTAATGTATCCAATTTATGCTTTTGGCAATGAAGAGCAACGAATGAAATATCTTCCTAAGCTTGCCTCAGGAGAATGGGTTGGGGCATTTGGGCTTACCGAGCCAAACTATGGTTCCGATCCGGGTGGAATGCTTTCTCGCTTTGAAGACAAAGGTGATCATTACCTCTTGAATGGTTCAAAAATGTGGATTACAAATTCGCCAATTGCTGATGTAGGTGTAGTGTGGGCGAAGGATGAAGAAGGAGTGGTCAGGGGCTTGATTATTGAAAAAGGGATGGAAGGACTTACTGTTCCTGAAACAAAAAATAAATGGTCGTTGAGGGCATCAATTACAGGTGAGTTTGTTTTCGACAATGTAAAAGTTCCAAAAGAAAATTTACTCCCAAATGTAAAAGGTTTAAAAGGCCCTTTGAAATGTCTAAACTCAGCACGCTACGGAATTGCATGGGGAGTTATTGGGGCAGCAATGGATTGTTACGATACAGCACTTAGGTATTCACTTGAGCGAAAGCAGTTTAATAAACCAATAGCATCGTTCCAGTTACAACAAAAAAAACTGGCCGAAATGCTAACAGAAATTACCAAAGCACAACTATTGGCCTGGAGGGTAGGAACACTAAGAAATGATGACCGTGCTACCCCCGCGCAAATTTCCATGGCGAAGCGCAATAATGTAAAAATGGCTTTGGACATTGCTCGCGAAAGCCGGCAAATTTTGGGTGCTATGGGTATTTCCGGCGATTTCCCAATAATGCGCCACATGATGAACCTCGAATCGGTAATTACCTACGAGGGAACTCACGATGTACATTTGTTGATTACCGGATTTGATATTACTGGTATTTCGGCATTTGAGTAAGTACATTTGTTACAATAAATAGGTCTGTGAATATGCTTTGGATGAGTTGCCATGGATGAGTTGCCATGGACTTTAGTCCAGGGATTTCTTGTATACCCTGCACTAAAGTCCATGGCAACTCATAAATTTGTACTAGTAATTCTCACATCCTAATCTTATCTTCATCCACTTTCACTCCAGGTTTGTAAACTACGCCAATATTGCGTTTAGCATCAATAACAATTGTCA
>JAOZNY010000419.1 GCA_029933565.1 Bacteroidales bacterium | reverse complement strand
ATTTAAGTCCTTCTTCCCTGGCAGCTTCAGCAAGTGATTTTACTCTGCCGTGATATAAATAACCGTTTCTATCAAAAACAACACTTTCGATGCCTTTGTCTTTTGCTTTTTTTGCAACAAGTTTGCCAACCTCTTTTGCCTGGTCAATCTTGTTAACTTTAGCATCTTGTAGTTCTTTTTCTGATGAAGAAGCCGATACTAAAGTTTGGCCGTTAGCATCATCAATCAATTGAACATAAATTTGCTTATTGCTTCTGAATACGCTCATTCGTGGCCTAACAGATGTTCCGCTAACAATCTTTCTGATTCTTTGCTTAATCCTAAGCCTGCGATATTCCTTTTTATTTTTTATTCCCATTTTATTCAGGTTTTCCTGTTTAAACAGATTATCTTAATTATTTAGCAGCAGTTTTGCCGTCTTTTCTCCTAAGTTCTTCGCCCTGGTACTTAATGCCTTTTCCTTTATACGGCTCCGGTTTACGTAACGACCTTATTTTTGCAGCCACCTGACCAATAAGTTGTTTGTCGTTCGACTTAAGTTTTATAAGTGGGTTTTTACCCCTTTCAGTTACTGTTTCAATTTTAACTTCCACAGGTAATTCCATGAAGATATGGTGTGAGTAACCTAAGGACAAGTCAAGCAATTGGCCTTTGGCATCGGCTTTGTAACCAACACCAACCAGTTCTTGAACAATTTCGTATCCTTCAGTAACACCTACAACCATATTCATAATCAATGATCTGTACAGACCATGTTTAGATTTGTGATTTTTGCTTTCAGTGCTACGTTCTAATTTAATCTCACCATCATCAACACTTACACTAATTGCAGGGTCAACAAGTTGCTCAAGTTCCCCTAGTTTTCCTTTTACAGTAACACGGTTAGTATCGCTAACTTTAATTTCAACACCTTCCGGAATTGCTATTGGTAATTTTCCTATTCTCGACATTGATCTTTCTCCTGTTTTTTTAACTTACATAACAAATTACTTCGCCACCTACATTCAATTTACGGGCTTCTTTGTCGGTGATAACACCTTTTGATGTTGACAATACTGCAACACCAAGTCCGTTCAATACTCTGGGAAGTTCGTTTGAATTAACGTATTTACGCAAACCTGGTGTAGATATGCGTTTAAGTTCTCTGATAGCCGGAATTTTTGATACCGGATGATACTTAAGGGCTATTTTAATAGTTCCTTGAGCGGTTTTATCTTCGAACTTATAGTTCAAAATATATCCTTTTTCAAAAAGAATCTTAGTGATGTCTTTTCTTAAGTTGGAAGCAGGAACTTCTACCATGCGGTGATTAGCTGCTACGGCATTCCTGATTCTCGTTAAATAGTCTGCTATTGGATCGGTAATCATCTTATTACTTTCTTTTATTAATTAAAAATTACCAACTGGTTTTTTTGATTCCGGGGATAAGGCCGTTCAAAGCCATTTCGCGGAAGTTGATACGTGAAACACCAAATTGTCTCATATAACCTTTTGG
>JAOZNY010000418.1 GCA_029933565.1 Bacteroidales bacterium | reverse complement strand
TTAAAATCAACTGCTGCTATAAGGCTTCTGGCTTGAACATTTAAATAATTATTAAACTTAACAAACATATTCAATTGATTAAGGGTAAGCCACTTGAAGTTTTCTGGTATTGAATCAGGAAAATCATCTCCGGCCCAAATTATCATATTCCGATTTTCTTCATGAAAAAACCTTCCACCCTCTTCCGATTGGTAAGTATCATATTTTACCTGTTGCCCCTTCGCATTCAAAACATATTTCAAAAATGGAAGATCCTCAGAAACATCATAACTGTCGGTTATGCATTGTACCGTTGGAGCCATCTCAAGAATATCAAAATTACCACTTTCAAGTTTTGCCTGAACCAAAAAATGCATTACTCCATTTATCTTTTTAATAATAAAAGCAATAACACCCTCGTCCACAGGCTCAATCAAAGGCTGTTGCCACGACTTCACCTCACGATTACTGATACTAATATTTGCTGCAAAAACCTTAAAATACTTATGTTTTTTATGATAGATCTCAGAATCGCTTGTTACCCAGTCCTTTAAATTATGAATAGGTATCTTATTGACATCTAGCCTATAGCGACTCTTTAGAGAAGTAAACCAATTAATTATTTCATCAAATGTATGCAAGGCTGAATCAAAATCAAGGGCAGAGCGCAAGAGATCAAAAGTAAATGCATTCTCATTTGTTTTTACATTATAGGTTTCAAATAGTTCAAGTTGTTCACTTCTATACTTTCCATATGGTATTCCTGAAACTACTGTTCTTGTGTCCATATTTATGAGACTGTTTGTTTTCATGAGTCTTTTTATTTGACCTAAAGTAAGCCAAACAAAATCTTCATGACCTGAAATATCATCATTTGTAATTACGATCATATTTCGGTTTCTTTTCTTCAAAAACCTGGCGCCCTGTTCGCTCTGCAATTGATTTAAAACTACAGTTCCCTTTTTAGGTTTCAGGAAGTAATTGAGAAATAAAGGTGTTATCCCGTTATGAACACGTGTATAATTGCTTTCAGTTGCCTGAAGTGTTGGAGCCAATTGTACAAAGTTTTTATTCCCTGGTTCCACCTTTGCCTGAAGCAAGAAATAAAGTATGCCATCTATCTCTTTAGTAATAATCCCCAACAACCCAACTTCAGGTTGGTTAATTATTGGCTGCTCCCAGTTTAGTACTTCACCAATATTTGTTGAAACACTTATTCCTTCAATTGAAAAAAACCTCCCACTTTTATGGCTTAGGTTTTCTTTATTTATATCAAATTCCCACTCCACAAGATCCCTAAAAGGAATACGATCAACAATAACTTCAATGGCTCTTTTGCGTTTCTCTACCCATAAAAAAACCTCTTCAGTTGAAATAAAAGGATTTTCCTGTGTTAAAGCACTTCTTAAAAATAAATTATTTATTTCTGCACTATCCATTAATTGGCATTGACTTAGTTGTCACAAAAAATGTAAAAGTATAGAAAAAAGGGAAACTAAAGCTATACGCCGATATCCT
>JAOZNY010000186.1 GCA_029933565.1 Bacteroidales bacterium | reverse complement strand
AAAATAACTTAATTTTGTTTGGTCGGTTAATTTCAAATGTATGACAAGGGAAAAAACAAAATCAGTTGTTGATGTTAGTGAAGAGGAAGCACTTCAGAAGAGGCTTATTCTTTTCAACGACGAGGTGAATACCTTTGATTTTGTTATTGATTCGCTGGTTGAAATTTGCAATCACGATGCCATGCAGGCCGAAAATTGCGCAATGATTGCACATTATAAAGGCAAATGTTCTGTAAAAAATGGTTCGTTCAACGAATTGGAGCCAATTCACAATGCCTTGTCGAGCCGTGAGTTAACAGTAGAAATTCAGTAAATTATGTGGTGGATAGTTATTTTATTGATACTTGTTGGAATTGCACTATTGGTGATTGAAATACTGGTAATTCCAGGTGCAGGTGTAGCAGGTATAGTAGGCTTTGGTGTAATGATAGCAGGTATTTGGCTAGCCTATACCCGAATTGGAGTTACTGAAGGAAACATAGTATTAATTGCAACTCTTGCTATTAATATTGTTGGCATTACGCTTACTCTACGGTCAAAAACCTGGAAGGCTGCCATGCTAAAATCCGAAATAACCTCCAAAGTAAATGTTATCGACACCGAAAGTTTTAAAGTTGGCGACAAAGGTGTTGCAATTAGCAGGTGTGCTCCCATGGGCAAGGCTATGTTCAATAATAAATATATTGAAGTAAGTGCATTGTCGGAGTTTATTGATCAAGAATCAGAAATAGAGATTATCAGGATTTCAGAAAATAAAATTTATATAAAACAAATTAATAATAGTTAAGATGGAAAGTGTTTATTTATTGATCGCCTTTGGCGTAGGTTCCATATTTTTATTGTGGATATTATTTTATTTTATTCCCGTAGGCCTTTGGTTTACTGCCTTAGTTTCAGGTGTTAGGGTAAGTTTAATTCAATTGGTTTTAATGCGTTGGAGGAGGGTACCGCCTAGAATTATTGTTAATAGTATGATTGCTGCTACAAAAGCCGGTTTGAGTTTGAGGCGCGATGATCTTGAAGCCCACCTTCTTGCAGGAGGTCAGGTGCAGCAAGTTGTAAATGCATTAATTTCTGCCGATAAGGCAAATATTGAACTTGATTTTAAAACAGCAACTGCAATTGATCTTGCTGGTCGTGATGTTTTGGAAGCAGTACAAATGTCAGTAAATCCTAAGGTAATTGATACCAAAAGAGTTGCTGCTGTTGCAAAAGATGGTATTCAGTTGATTTCTGTAGCAAGGGTTACGGTAAGGGCTAATATTAAGCAACTTGTTGGTGGAGCAGGTGAAGAAACGGTTCTTGCTCGTGTTGGTGAAGGTATTGTTTCATCAATTGGTTCTGCCGATTCGCATAAAGCCGTATTGGAAAATCCTGATTCAATTTCCAAGGTTGTATTAAACAAAGGCCTTGACTCAGGAACTGCATTTGAGATTCTTTCGATTGACATCGCCGATATAGACATAGGAAAAAATATTGGTGCAGTATTGCAAATGGATCAGGCTGATGCCGATAAGAATATTGCACAGGCAAAAGCAGAAGAGCGCCGTGCGATGGCTGTTGCCCTTGAGCAGGAAATGAAAGCAAAAGCACAGGAAGCCAAAGCAAATGTTATTCAGGCGGAAGCCGAAATACCCAAAGCCATGGCTGATGCCTTCCGCTCAGGTAATTTAGGGATAATGGATTATTATAAATTCCAGAATATTAATGCCGATACTAAAATGAGGGATTCAATTGCAGAAGATCCAGGTTTAGAAGAAGAACCTAAATAATCTTAAAATTTAGTACTTTAAAAAATAATAACCGTCTGGATTCGTTAAGAATCTGGACGGTTTTTTTTTATGCATTTATTTTATTAAATTTGTAGTAATGCAGAAGTGGATTAGATGAAGGATAAACGGATTGAAAATAAGCTTGATGAACTTTTAAATTGTTCAATTGTACCCTTAGCAGGAAATGATAAGAAGAATGTAATTAGAGCATTTGAGTTTGCAAGTAAAAAGTATGAAGGAAGGTTGCTTCCCAATGGTGATCCCTACGTTATTCATAGTATGGATGTGGCAGTTACAAGTATGAGAGAAATTGGACTTGGACCTACATCTGCTATTTGTTCACTGCTTCATGGTTTGGTAATTGATGAATTAGTTTCCATTAGTGAAATTAAGAAACTGTTTGGAGAAAGTGTGACCGAGATACTTGAGGGTTTTAAGAAAGTATCGGAACTGAGTACCGAAAAAGTGTCTTTACAATCAGAGGCTTTCAGGAAACTGTTTCTCTCAATGGTTGACGATATGCGGGTAATTTTGATTAGGCTTGCCCACGACTTAAATGATCTTAGAAACCTTGACCGTCTTGAAAACAGAAAAGAACACCTTATACAGGAAATAAAATATCTCTACACACCAATTGCCCACCGTCTTGGCCTTTACCAAATTAAAACCGAACTCGAAGAAAGGGTGATGCTTTATGAGCATCCTGAGATTTTCAAAACCATAACCACTAAAATAAAAGAAACCAAAGCAAAGCGTGAGGTTTATATTCAGGATTTTATCAGGCCTTTTGAAAGGGAACTTATTGCACAGGGTTTTGATTTTGATATTAAATGGCGTACCAAGTCGGTGCCTTCTATCTGGTCAAAAATGAAAAAGCAGAATATCGACTTTGAAGAAGTTTTCGATTTGTTTGCAATAAGAATTATTATTAACAGCAAACCAAAAAAGGAAAAGGAAGATTGCTGGAAGGTTTATTCCATAGTCACTAATCATTATTCGCCAAACCCCAAAAGGCTTCGCGACTGGATTTCAACTCCAAAGGCAAGTGGTTACGAATCGTTGCATACTACCGTTGCAGGTCTGAAAGATAAGTTTGTTGAGGTTCAGATACGTACAGTGCGAATGGATGAAATTGCCGAGAAAGGACAGGCCTCACATTGGCGATATAAAGGTGTGATGAATAAAAAGAACACAGGCGACTGGTTGTCGCAGGTGAGGGATATTCTTGAGAATCCTGAACAAATTCAGCATGATGATGCTTACAAAAGTGATAAAGGAAATGCTAAGGCTAATATTTTTGTTTTTACACCAAAAGGCGATTTAAAACAATTGCCAGCCGGTTCAACAATTCTGGATTTTGCTTTTGGAATTCATACCGATATTGGCAGCAGTTGCAGTGGAGCAACCGTTAACAATAAAGTGGTTCCAATTAGATATGAGTTGAAGAATGGTGATAAGGTAGGAATATTAACTTCAAAAAACCAAAAACCAAAACTCGACTGGCTGACTTTTGTAAGTACTGAAAGAGCTAGAATAAGAATAAAAAGAAAACTAAAAGAAGAGAAATATAAGGAAGCAGAAAGCGGAAAAGTTTTTTTACTTAGGAAGTTAAAGAATTGGAAAATAAGAAGTTCCGACGATTTGATAAATATGCTTGTTAAGCATTTTAAACTTGATACAGCAATTGACTTATACTTTCTGATAGCAACTGAAAAACTGGATGTTCATGAGATTAAAAAGGTAATTAAGGAGCATATTGAAGGGGAAAATACAAATGGAAGAACTGAAGAGGAAGTATCTGAAGAGAAGAAAAAAAGAAATGAAATTCGCGATGAGGCTGAAGAAATAATTTACATTGGCGACAACCTTAAGAACATTAACTATAGGATAGCTAAATGCTGTAATCCAATAAAAGGCGACAAAGTTTTTGGTTTTGTCACCACCACCGGTGGAGTAACCATCCACCGAAATAATTGCCCAAATGCCAAAAGACTTAAAGAAAGGTATCCTTATAGGCTAATGCAAATTAAGTGGATTAAAAGTGGTGACGATACATTTACCATTGCAAATTTGAAAGTTACAGGGCAAGATAAGTTGGGAGTTGTTGGTACAATTACCAATGTAATCACCAATGATTTACGTGTGAATATGCGTTCCGTTAATTTTAACTCAAAAGGGAAATCATTCACAGGGAATGTTAGTGTGTTGGTGAAGGATAACGAACACCTGAGCCAGTTAATTGCAAAAATAGGTAAGATTGATGGTGTTGAGAAAGTAGTTAGAGTGAAGTAATTATTTTTCTCCCCAAACCAGCCTATAGCCCGATCCATGAATAGTAATAATTTGAATTGATTTGTCGGTTGATAAATATTTTCGAAGTTTGGCAATATAAACGTCCATACTCCTTGTTGTGAAATAATTGGCATCGCCCCAAATGCTGTTCAGCGTAAGGCTTTTTGGTAATAACTCCCCTTTTTAAGGACTTAGTTTATTTCCCTTACCCCTCTATTTTCTTTATCTCATTTATGGTTAAAACCTATACCACTCATTAACCCTCGCGTCTTTGTTTTCTTCATCTTTATGGAAGAATTCATTTGACTTTGTATCGTAAACATAATCTTTTTGCCACTCTTTGTGGTTTTCTGCTATTTCAGAAACGGCATTAATTATAAAATGTAACTCCTCGTCAGTCATGGTTGGGTGAAGCGAAACCCTTACAAAACCAGGTTTCTCAGTTAAGTCGCCGCTGTTAATTTTATCGGTAATACGTTTTGAATCTTCGTGAGATACATTAAGGAGGAAATGCCCGTAGGTTCCGGCACATGCACAGCCACCCCTAACCTGAATACCATAGCGGTCGTTTAGCAACTTCACCATTAAATTAAAATGAATATCTTCAAACCAAAAAGAAAAAATGCCAAGCCGTTCTGTAACATTGTCGGCAAGAATATGCAGCCCTTTTATTTCTTCAAATCCTTTAAAAGCAATATCAACAAGTTCCTGTTCCCTTTGTTGGATTAATTTAGTATCCATCAAATCTTTAATTTCCACAGCCATTGCTGCTTTAATTGCCTGCAAAAAACCAGGAGTGCCACCATCTTCCCTAAGTTCAATATCATCAAAATATTTATGGCCACCCCATGGGTCGGTCCATTCAACGGTTCCGCCACCCGGATGGTCAGGTGCTGTACAAGTATATAGTTCTTTGTCGAAAATTAAAACCCCTGAACCACCCGGTCCACCTAGAAATTTATGCGGTGAAAAAAAGATTGCATCCAGTTTCTTTTCAGGATCTGCTGGATGCATATCCATGTCAACGTAGGGAGCTGAAGCAGCAAAATCGATAAAGGCATAACCACCGTGCTGATGCATTATTTTAGCCATTTCATAATAGTCCGGCTCAACACCTGTAACATTTGAGCAGGCTGTAAATGAGCCAATTTTGAGTTTTCTGTCTGAATACTTTTTAATTTCCTTCTCCAACTCTTTGGGGTCAACCAAATTTTGATCGGTGGGCTCAAGCAAAACAACGTCAGCAATAGTTTCCAGCCAAGAAGTGTGGTTTGAATGATGCTCCATATGAGTAATGAAGACAACGGGAACCTCTTCTTTTGGAATACAGACATTTTTTTCAAGTCTTGCACAAGATTTCATTCCCATTATTCGCTGGAGTTTATTAACAACAACTGTCATTCCAAATCCTGCCGTAATTATCACATCATTTTCACCGGCATTAACATGTTGCTTAAGGCGTTTGTGAGCGTAATGGTATGCCTTGGTCATCATTGTCCCCGATTCAGTAGTCTCGGTATGTGTATTGGCAACAAATGGACCAAGGTCATTTATTATTTTTTCCTCAATGGGGCGGTAAAGTCTTCCACTTGCAACCCAGTCGGCATAAATCATTCTCTTTTCTCCATAAGGAGTGCTAAACGAAGTATTATTACCAATTGTATTTGTCCTGAATTGACTGAAGTGGTCAGATATATTATTCATATGTTTTTGCTTTGGTTGATGCAATTAGATATGTTTACTATGACAACCTGATGTTGTTTTTTTGTTGCACTAAACATCTGCAAATTTAAGAAAAACTTCAAACAACATTATCTAAGGGTTTTATGGTCGGCTGTTAGGATA
>JAOZNY010000185.1:3678-5939 GCA_029933565.1 Bacteroidales bacterium | reverse complement strand
CGTAATAGTCGTACAATGACTTCAATATCATATTCTGTAGGTGATAAACAATCGTTTACTGAGTATTTAACTCCAGCCCGCGAAAAGGGAACAAAAATGCTTAAATTGGAAGATAAACTCTGGATTTATTCTCCTTCTACCGACCGGATAATTCAAATATCGGGGCATATGTTAAGGCAATCAGTTATGGGCTCCGATTTTTCTTATGAAGACATGATGGAGGATCGGGAACTAACAGATGTTTATACAGCAACATTAATCGGACAGGAAGAAATTGACGGAAGAATGACTTTTGTTTTAGAGTTGATTGCCAAAGTTGACGACCTTTCATACCATTCAAGGAAAACATGGATTGATGTCGAATACTATGTTCCTTTAAGGGAGGAATTATTCGCTAAAAGCGGACAACTGCTAAAAAGAACTTCGCTTTCAGATATTCAAAAAATTGATGGCAGATGGTTTCCCATGAAAATGATTTATAAAGACATGCTAAAAAGCGGTAAGGGTACCGAGATGAATTTTATAAGCATAAAGTTTGATCAGGAAATAGCAGAATATATTTTTACTAAGGCTGCATTGAAACAATGATTCTTATTAAATCCTTTTAACTCTGTTGCCTGAACCACTCAAACAAAGCAACAGACAGGGCATGTGTTACATTTAAAGAAGAAATAGGTCCGGGAATTGGAATGTGGAGTTTTGTTTCAATTTGATTTAAAATGTTGGGCTTAATTCCTTTTATTTCATTGCCAATTACAAATGCAATATTTTCAGGCATTTTGGCTTTAAATATATCCTTCGAATCATTGGAAGTTTCTATGGCAATTAGTTCATAATCCTTTGGCAAGGCTTTTATTGCTGATTCAAAATCTTCAACTATCAGCCATTCGGTCTTCAGTGCTGCTCCACTTGCTGTTTTATTTATTTTATAATTCTTGAATTCGGATGCTTTGTTGGAAATAAATATCACTTTTAAAGTCCCAATATTAGCACCTAGCCTAATTATAGAACCCATATTTTCAGGCGTTCTAATATCATCAGCAATAATTATTGGCCTCGAAATTTTATTATAGATTTCTGATGTCTTTAACCTTTGAAACAAATCGAATGAACTGAGTGAGTTTGACATGCTGTAAAAATAGCAAAAAAAAGCCTCTTGCTTTTCGGCAAGAGGCTTTTGAACAAAATTTAAAATATTTTTATTCTACAATCACCTTTTGAGTAGTTGTACCATTTTTAGTATCAATATTTACAAAATAAACACCTTTAGGTAGATTTTCAGTTGATATTGTAATATCACTTAAACCTACAGTTTGCTCAAGTACTACTTGGCCAATAGTGTTAACAATGCGAACATTTGAAATTTCACCATTTGTACTGATACGAAGATAATCACTAGCAGGGTTAGGATAAACACTAACAGTTTCTGTCAGGCCATTTTCGCCAATACCAACAACAACGTTCATCAAAACAGTTTTTGTTGCCCTATCGTTTTCAAGGTCGTTACTGCGAATTACAAGTTGTCCCTGATAAATATTGCTCTCAAGATCAGTAGCATCAAGTGTCATTGTAATATCTTCATACTCATCTTCACCAAGAGTACCATCTGAGATATCAGTTGATAACCATTGTACACTTGCATCTCCTGTTAGGAATGCTTTGATGTACCAGTTAAACTGAAGATCAGGATTGTCGGCAAGGTGACTCCAACCTGGGCCGGCAGCCATCCAGTCACCATCAGGGTGAACAGGACCTTCGTCGCAACCAGGAGTATATAATCCACCTGTAGCAGATACCCAATATCCAACCCAAATATCACCACCTTCAATGAAGATAGGATCATCTAAAGTAACCATTACAAATTGTCCGGCACCATTGTCGCTAAATGTCTGCTCAACCATAAGGTCGCCAGGGCCTGGTGTATGTATGTTACCCATATCATAAACCTGAAGTTTGTAGTCAATACCCGGATCGTTAATCCATACTTCAACAGAAGTAAGTTCCATTCCAACATAAGGTGCAACCATGTCGGCTGGGAAACGTGCAGCAACTCTCCACTGATAGTCATTTGCTGAACCAATTGCACTAACTGGGTCGCCACAATATGATAATTCAACATCTCTGTTAGAAGCACCATTTTCTGGAGCAACAACTGATTTGCTAGACATTACTGCATTAAGATCTTTTGAAGTATGAATACCTGTTGGCTCTTGATCAAGTGCTTTGTTACCCATTGGGTAAGTTACAACAATATCATAATT
>JAOZNY010000185.1:0-3578 GCA_029933565.1 Bacteroidales bacterium | reverse complement strand
AACTCCGTCAACACCTGCAAGGTCACCATCGTTACCTACATATTGCCAACCAAGTTGGAATGGTGTGTCAGTATAATCGCTAAGATCAGTAGAAACAAAGTACCATCCCCAATCAGCAGCTTCATCAATTTCGTCAAAAGCATTCCAAAGTTCTGTCCATGTAGTACCTCCGTCGGTAGAAACATGCAGTTTAAGAGTAGCATAAGCAAGCCATGATCCACTTGTTCCTGCATACCATTCAACTTTTAAAGGAGTATCGCCTGCAGCATCAATTACAGGAGTAATCATCCACTCGTCTTGATCTTCACCTACCCATGGGACTAGGGCTGAAAATAGACTTAGTGGGTCAACCAGGTCGAAGTTATTACCGTCTGGATTCGACTGAATCCAATTGTTGCCATTGGTATTAAAATCAATGGTTGTCCAACCTGTTGGTGGAAAGTCAACATCAAAACCTTCTTCCAAAAGCATGTCGCGTGTCGACATAACATTCTTCTCAGGAGTGATGTTTACTGAATTTGTTTTTAACCCAAGGAATTGGGCCTTAGTCATCATATTCTGTGCATTGGCAAAACTAAAAGCCAATGTAAATGCGATAACCAATGAAAAATAACGTGTAAATTGTTTCATAATAATTTATAGTTAATTAATGTTTTTTTTAACCTAGCTAATTTAGAAAAAATTTGAAAGGAGAAAGGAAATGTGGAAAAAGATTTTTGTTTAAATAATTGGCTTGCATGTTGTGAGTTTCGGTTTGTCAGCAACTAGCAACCAGTAACCTGTAACCAGCAACTAGAATCTTTTATTTCTTGTTATTAAACTTCTTCCCTTGCCAGGTCTCCAATTCAATAAGTTTTTTCTCGATGGCAGTGCTAATTTGGTCGTAACGAATTTTACCCCAGCCTTCACTAACTAAAAACCTAGGGGGTACTTCACCCGCAAAGCGCTCAACAACAAACTTGGGGTTTAGTTGTTCAAGGAACTGTACAATAAAATTGATGTATTCCTGCATTTCAAATAAATCAAAGTTCTCAGGAGTTTCCAAATATTCCTTAGCCATCTGAGTGCCTTTAATAATTTGCAGTTGGTGAAACTTAATATTGTCTAAAGGGAGTTTGTTTAGTGTTTCCACTTGTTGCATCATTTCATTACGGCTTTCGCCGGGAAGCCCAAAAATCATGTGCCCACCGGTTTTTATGCCGTATTCTTTTGTTAGGTGAAGCATGTCGACCACATTTTGAAAATCATGCCCTCGGTTAATTCGTTTTAGGGTTTTGTCGTAGGTGCTTTCAATACCATATTCAATTATTACATAGTGGGTTTTTTGTATTTCGGCAAAGTACTTTAGTTTTTCTTCATCCATGCAATCGCTGCGTGTTCCAATTACTAATCCTACAACACCTTCTGTTTCAAGAGCAGGATCATAAATTTTCTTCAGTTCTTCAAGTGGTGCATAAGTATTTGAGTAAGCCTGAAAATAAGCCAGAAATTTTTTTGCCCTGCGGTATCTGTTTGCATGAAATTCGATTCCTTCTTTTATTTGAACATCTACTGGTTTTTTTGAGTTGTTGTAAGATGGGTTAAAAGCATCGTTATTGCAATAAGTACATCCTCCTCTGGCAACTGTTCCATCGCGGTTTGGGCAAGTAAACCCAGCATCAATTGTAGTTTTTTGGACCCTTTCACCAAAGCTGCGCTCAAAATATTGTGCGTAAGAATTAAATGGTCGGCTGTGTCCCCAGGGGTAGTTAAAATCTTCGATAATATTATAAAGTTAAGATTATTATAAACAATAAAGGCGTTAAAAAATCCATTGGATTTTTTAACGCCTTACAAAAATAAGTTTTAATTTTAATGATCAGTAGCAGTTTCTAAAGTTCGCATTATGCTAAAGATGAAAATAGCAGAAAGAATTAGCATTACCACTAATAGTAGGAAGAACTGCCACATTTGCCATCCATCCCAAAAAGCTCCAATAAACCCTGCCAGAAGGTTGCCTATTGCTGTGGATGCAAACCAACCACCCTGTGCAAGCCCGGCCATTTTTGGCGGAGCAACTTTTGAAACAAATGAGATGCCTATAGGGCTATAAAATAACTCTGAAATAGTCAAACTAAAGTAAGTTCCTATTAACCAGAAAGGTGTAACTCTTAGAGCATCGTCAACCAAATCATTTGAATTACCAAATTGCATTGCAGCAATTACCATAATACCAAAACTAAAGGCAGCAAGAATAAGTCCAATACCAATTTTCCTTGGTGATGATGGTTCCTTACCTTTTTTATTCAATTTAGTAAATATTGCTATTATGATAGGAGTGATAAAGACAATGAAGATAGGATTGAAATGTTGGAATTTAATTGGGTTAATTGGCATTCCATCAGCACTGTAACCGCTAATAACGTAATACGCAATTGCTGCACCAACTACCACTAATGCTGCACCAATCATTTTCTTTGTTTTGTTTGCTGTTTTATCAAATAAGAAAACAACTCCGATAATTGCAGCAATAATAGGAAGGAGTGATGTTAAGTCAAATAGTGTGTAAGTTGCTGGCGAAACACTGGTAACAGTGAAGTCACGTGCGAAAAGAGTCAGGGTAAAACCATTTTGGTGGAACGACATCCAGAAAAATATATTTACCAGGAATAATAAGCCCAACGCTATCATTCGTTTTTTTGCCTGTGCTTTTGGAATATCTGCAATTACTACTTCATCCTTATTAACTTCTCCTTTTTTCTTAACTTTAACATCAATATGTTTGTAATGCTTTCTGAAAGCAACAAAAATAATGAGTGAAACCAGGATGCTTAATGCTGCAATACCAAAACCATAATTATACGATTGGCTTACTGAAGCAATATAATCAGTACTAAATGCCTTTAAGTCTGTAAATTGGTATGACCCGGCAATAATATTTTCATGAGCGTATTGGGTTAATTTTTCAGCCTTGTCAAACGCATCTCCTTGTTTAAGGTATTCGTTAGCCAATTCAGGAATTTTACCACTATAGATAAAACCATCCTTTTTCATCATGAAGTTATTCATGGCTTCGGCAGCCGATGGGGCAAAGAAAGCACCTATGTTTATGCCCATATAAAACAGACTAAAAGCAGCATCACGCAATTTTCCCATGCCGCTCTGGTCGTATAATCTACCGACCATCGCCTGTAAGTTGCCCTTAAAAAAGCCGGTACCTACTGAAATTACAGCCAATGCAACATAAATACCCATTATCCCATTACTAGTATTTGCTAGCAGAATATAACCAAGTATCATTAAAACAATACCAAGTGAA
Source organism: Bacteroidales bacterium (assembly GCA_029933565.1). Taxonomy (GTDB): domain Bacteria; phylum Bacteroidota; class Bacteroidia; order Bacteroidales; family F082; genus BM524. The sequence continues at coordinate 280 of JAOZNY010000185.1, read as the reverse complement.
ATGGTTTTTCCAAAGCCCAAAACCTTATCTGCAAGGAGACCACCAATAAGTGGGATAAAATAAATTCCAAACAGAAACAAACCGTAAACGTGGCCGGCTTCTTTAGCTGACATGCCAAATTTAGCCTGAAGAAATAAAGTGAAAATTGCAATCATGGTGTAATAGCCAAATCGCTCGCCCATGTTAGCAAATAAAAAGACATACAGTCCTTTAGGGTGTCCTTTAAACATAATTATTGTTTTTAATTAATAAACTCGATTTCAGTAAGCCGACAAAAATA
>JAOZNY010000417.1 GCA_029933565.1 Bacteroidales bacterium | reverse complement strand
ATACACAAACTTACAATAATGATCCTCTATAAAAACTAATGTCTTTTCGACCGAATATTCGCAGTGTAACGGAGAATGTGAGCGGAGAAATCTCCTCCGAATAAGAGATCTCTCCATGCGTAAAACTCCATTTCATTGCGTTTTACTTAGTCGAGATGACAAAACCTCCGTTGTTGTAAGGAGGTTTATCGAACTAATTTCATTTTTTAATTTTTAAAATCTTCTCAACGATTACTCTCTTACCCAAAAGGTGAGCACCAAACATCTCTGCCAGTGTTGCATTTACAGCATTTCCAAACTGTTTGTAGGCTAATCTGTTGTCAGGATGTATTTTGAAATTATCAGGAAAACTTTGCAAACGTGCTGCTTCTCGAGGAGTAATCCTTCTTCCTAAACTACCAATAATTGAAGTTTGAGTAATTGCTACTAGTGCCGGAAAATATGTTGGCACTTTTACCCTAAGTCCTGAAGGACGAAATTGCATTATTGTATTCCAAATATCCCCTTCAGGGTTCTTACCTGCCTGCCACTCAAATTTTGCTTTTGCCCCGTAAAACAGTGGATGCTTCCGGGCTTTGGCAAGCCATGTATCAATTTGTTTAGAGTGCTTTTTATAAAGGTTCTGGTTCTTAAGAATAAAATTTTGTTTCCATTTTGGCAATTCACCGAAGTCCTCAACTTTATCATTTGTAAAATATTCAGTCCAAACAGGAAAGCCTGGTAATTCATTTCTTACAATTTTAAAGAAGTCATTCCAAAGGTCAATTAAACTCAATTCTTTTTCTTTAAGCAAATACTTCTGAATATCCTCAATTTCATTTTTCTCTTGTAAAACATCTGAAATTTTACTTACTGGAATATCCTTCTTATCAAAAAGAAAAGGCTGTACAGAACCTAGGTCTTTGCGTTTGCATAAAATAAAAACCCTTTCTCTAAACTGCGGAATCCCAAGGTGATGCGGACTGAAAATAATTGGTTCATCTGGGCAATTATACCCAATTTTGTTAAGATTATATTTTATTACTTTCCAAGTGTTTCCATTATCGTGGCTGGCAAGGTTTCTAACATTTTCCAGCAATAAATATTCCGGCTGGTGATGTTTTGCAATTCTTATAATGTCGAAAAACAAAGTCCCCCTAGGATCGCCTATCCCTTCCCTATTGCCTGCTTTGGAAAACGACTGACATGGAAAACCGGCACACAACACATTATGTTTAGGCACCTCCCCTTCATTTACTTTAGTAATATCTCCGGCAGGCATTAACCCAAAGTTATGAGAATAAACCTGTCGTGCAGCAGCATCAATTTCAGAAGCAAAAACACATTCTCCACCCAATTTCTGCATGGCGATATGAAAACCGCCTATGCCAGCGAATAAGTCGATAAATGTAAATGAATCAGAAATCAATAATATAAAGGTTTATGGTTTAACTGTTTAAGTGATCCCGTCGGGATTCGAACCCGAATCATGAGAACCGGAATCTCACATTCTATCCATTGAACTACGGGACCT
>JAOZNY010000184.1 GCA_029933565.1 Bacteroidales bacterium | reverse complement strand
ACCAATAACCAATAACCAATTACTAACCCCTATCTAATTTCCCAGTCATGGGTATAAATACAATCTTTGTATTGATCAATAATTTTCACGTAAGTTTCCTTTGCTTTATCGTTAATCCACTCATCAATAACTTTTTGTTTTTTATCGTTTTCAGCCCACATCATTATTTTTGAATAATCTTGCTTTAGGTTTGCTTTGTGAGGAACAGATTTCTTTTTTAACAAAACAATCTGATACGCATCTTCTTTTTCTTCGGTTTTGAGTGGAACTGGATTTGAAATTTCGCCCACTTTCATTTTTTCAATAACAAATGAGATCTGAGCATCAAGTTGTTCGGCCTCAAAAATAGTGCTACCTGAGTATGGATTTACCAAAAGTCCACCACTATTTTTGTTGTTTGCTTCCGAAAACTTTGTAACTGCTGCTTTAAAACTAATTGAATCAGCCCTTATTAAGATTGCAATACTATCAAGTTCATTTCTGGCTTTTAATAAATCGCCGGGTGAAACTTTTGGAGACAATAGAATATGCCTAACGTTAATGTAATCACCTTTACGTTCAATCATTTGAATAATGTGGTATCCAGCTTCTGTATCAACAATATTTGAAATTTCTCCCTCACTTAATTTAAAGGCTATTGCCTCAAATTCAGGGTATAACTGTCCGCGGCCGTAAAAACCTAACTCACCTCCTTTTTTTGCTGATCCAGGATCTTCAGAGTATAATATTGCCATAGTAGAGAAACTCTCTCCTTTGAGAATTCTTGATCTTAACTCTAATAGTTGTTCCTTTACCCTAATTTTTTCCTCAATACTTATTGGTGGCTTTTTTACAATCTGAGCAATTTGATATTCTGTTGGGATTTGTGGAATACTATCGCTTGGAATTGACCTAAAGAAAGATTTGATCTCTGAAGGTGTTACTGTAACATTTGCAACAATACCTGACTGAACCTGTTGGGCAATCATTTGTTCTTTTATTATGTCGTGTAGTTCATTCTTGATCTCAGGAATTGTCTTTCCATAATATTTCTCCATCTTTTCCTGAGTTCCAAACTGCGTAACAAACATTTGTAGTCGACGTTCCAATTCGCCTTCAACCTGTGCTTCATTTACTTCAATGCTGTCAACCTCTGCCTGTGCAACCATCAGTTTCTGAAATAATTGCTCTTCAAGAATTTGGCACCTGATATCTTTTGCGCCACCCTTAATGCCACCTTGCATCCTATAGTTTAAATACTGATTTTGAATATCTGATTCAAGAACAATATTTTTTCCAACCACGGCAACTACCTGATCGATGATTTGTTCTTCATCCTGAGCAATGACCTGATTAAAGGTAAAAAACAAACCTAGCATTAAAACAAATAGCCGAAGTTTAGTTGGAGTAATTGTAATATTTTTAATTCTATTCATGATAATAAATCTCAAATTCATTATTTAAGGCTGCCTGATCAAATATTTCTTCTCGCACCTTTTTTATAAGCCTTATTTTTCTTTTTGCAATAATAATATCCCTGATATTTTTCTCAACTAACTCGTAAGGACTTGTATCGTCAGTTATTTTAAAACTTACAAACATCAACATATAACAATAATCTTCATCAGATATTTTTACAAAACGTTTATTCTTTAGAAATAACTCCTGATTATATGTTTCAATTGGTATTCTTTTTTTCAAATCATCGAAACTTATCCAAATGCTGGTATCAAGATGCGTAACAAAATCTAATGTTTCTGCTAACATTTCAAGAGAGTCGATTACTAAACTGTCGGCAATATGGTAGGTATTTTCGATTAAAGGTTTTTCAGGAATATCCTTATTAACTATTGAGTAAAACACCTTAACAATATTCTCTTTCAATTCAAAGTCGTTGAGGTGATTGTGGTAAAAGGCTCTGGAATCTTTTTCGCTAATACTAGTATCCAATTTCTGGTTAATCAGTTTACTTTCGTATTCAAATATTATTAACGAATTTTCATATTCTTCCAGTCTTTTTTCAAAGTCAAGTTGTTCTTCAGTTAAATTGTATTTTGCTTTTTCCACCATCAACTGCGTTTTTATCCAGTTGTTAACATAGTTTCTTACTATTACTATGCTATCGCGATGGGAGGTGTTATTAGTAATTATCCCCTGAAGGTCGGTTTCGTATAAATAATTATCGAAAACCCTGGCCAGAACTACCTCGTTGTCATCCTTTATTCTAGCGTTACATGCATTAAATACAAGTAGTGCAGCAAAGGAAAAAATTAGCAGGAGTCTGGCCATGGTCTTTTATGTCTCTTATTTTTATTTTGAATTTTCCCTAAGAATCAACGCATTTAGAACTTCCTGATTAATGCTAACAGAATATTTCTGTTTAAGTTCTTCAATCCATTGTTTCTCGAGGTAATTCTGATAGTCGGCTGTAACCAAACCTCTGGCTTCTTTTAGTTCTTTTTGTTGAGGTGGAATAACTTCTTTTATCCTAACTGCAACAACAAGAGTTTCAACGTCAGATTTCATTGGTGAAGATAAACCCTGTGTCCATTCAACCTTGTCAACGTATTTGTTGCTTCCTCTTTCGTAAGTGCCGGGGATTATTCTAACTGACTTAATGCTGTCGGCATCAAGGGCTTTTGCAGCATCACCATCATTGTCGTATTTAAGAATTATTTCCATGGCCTTGTCAACCTCATCGGGTTTGCGCATGCGGAAGATTGTAGCATCAACTCTTTCACCCCACATATAACTATCGCGATGATTTTCGTAATATTCTAGTTGACCCGTGGTGTCTTTTACCGCTTTGCTCCAAACCATTTTGTCGGTAAGGTTGAAAAGCAAAATTCCATCATGGTATTCTTCCATTAAATCAGCAAACTCAGGATAGTTTTCCTCGAGGTGACGATCTTCGTACGCAAGTAATTCTTCTTCAACAAACTGATTAAACAATTGGTTTAGATAAACTTCCCTTTCAATTTTTTGCTGTTGACTCTGCTTATTTATAACATAAGTAATAAACTCAGATTGTAGGTGTTTTTCTTTTGCTATTTTGAACAAGGTTCCAGAAAGGGCTACATAATTGCTGTCAGTTTTGAATTTTCCTTCAATAACTGTGCTGTCGATACTTGCAAAAACTTCAAGTTTTTGTTTTTCGTAAACACTAAAATTGTTCTCTTGTTTTATTTTTACAATAACTGCTTCTTCACTTTTATGAGTCCTGTCGTCTTTGGCAAGTCTTTCTTTTAAGCCATCTTTTTCCTCTTCAAAAGTACCTGGTTTTTTGCGACTAATTACTTTAACAATATGAAAACCGTAAAGCGTTTTAACAGGTTCTGAAATTTCGCCTGGTTTAAGATCTTTTGCGATTACTACAAATTCAGGAACTACTTTGTTACAAGTAAATTTTGAAAGTTGTCCTTTGTTTTTTGCTGAGCCTTTGTCTTCCGAAAATTCAACAACAGCATCTTCAAAACTCATTCCTCCTTGAATTTTAGCATAAATATTATTTATTTTCTCTGCTTTGCGAACTGAATCTTCAGTTGTAGCATTAGGGCGAAGACCAACATAAATATGGGCAACCTGTGCAACCCCAAGAGCATCGGTTTTGCTTTCTATTTTTAACAGATGGTAACCAAAACTAGTCCTTATTGGCTGCGATATTTCACCAACAGGAGTATTATAGGCTGCATTTTCAAATGGGTAAACCATATTGAAAACAGTAAAATAACCTAAATCACCTTTGTTTCCTTTTCTAAATCTTTGTTTGTTTGGAATTTCTTCCTGATCTCTTGCTGATGGATCCTCAGAGTATTCAACTGCTGCATCCGCAAAATCCATTCCTGCTATAATTTCGTCTCTTACTTTTACAATTTTATTGTAGGCTTCAAGAGTATCGGCAGAAGATGCATTATTGCCAACCATTACTAAGATATGGCTTGCATGGATATCGTACAATTTTCTATCGTAGGCTTCTTCCAATAATTCTTCATTTACTGTTTCGTCAACAAAATAAGGTTTGGCAAGTTGTGTGCGGTAGCCATCCAGTTCTTTAACAAAACTAGGGATGGTATCCATTTGCAAAGCTTCAGCCTCCATCACTTTAAGTTTAAAATTTACAAAAAGATCGAGGTATTCTTGTATTGCACTATCAGATGAAGTTTCTTCGTAAGAATTATTCTTCGAGTAGGTTTTCATAAAATCAGCAACACTTACATTCTCAGTGCCAATACTAACAAGTGTTTTCTTATCGATAGATCTTTGTGCAAATATATTTTGTGATATAAAGATCACCAAAATAAGAGTGGAGATTAATTTTAATCGGTGTTTCATTTTATTCATTGTTTTTTGAAATATTACTAAGTTAATAATTTATACTAATTTTTTCGGCTGTAATTAGGAGCCTCTCTGGTAATTGTAATGTCGTGTGGGTGGCTTTCGGCCACTCCAGCAGCAGTAATTTTTGTGAATTTTGCTTCATGTAGTGCTGCAATATTTTTTGAACCGGTATAGCCCATTCCTGCTCTAAGGCCTCCAATAATTTGAACAACAACCTCATTGAGCAAACCTTTGTATGGTACCCTGCCTACTATTCCTTCAGGAACTAATTTTTTAATGTCATCTTCGGCATCCTGAAAATACCTGTCCTTCGAGCCTTCGTGCATTGCTTCAACTGAGCCCATGCCACGATATGTTTTAAACTTCCTTCCTTCGTAAATTATTGTCTCACCTGGTGATTCGTCAACCCCGGCAAATAATGAACCGGCCATAATAGTATCGCCACCACCTGCAATTGCTTTAACAACATCACCGGTATAGCGAATTCCACCATCAGCAATAACCGGAATTCCACTTCCTTTTAAGGCTTCAGCAACATCCATTATTGCAGTTAGTTGAGGTACTCCAACTCCGGCAACAACTCTTGTTGTGCAAATTGAGCCAGGACCAATTCCTACCTTAACTGCATCGGCTCCGGCCTTTACTAAATCTTTTGCTGCCGCAGCGGTGGCAATGTTGCCAACAACCAAATCTATCTGAGGGAATTGTTTTTTAACGGTCTTTGTCATTTCAAGTACGCCCTGCGAATGTCCGTGAGCAGTGTCAATAATAATGGCATCCACACCGACATTAACCAAAGCTTCAATACGTTCCATAGTGTCAGCGGCAATGCCAACGGCTGCTGCTACTCTTAGCCTGCCACGTTCATCTTTACATGAGTTTGGGTGGGCTGCTATTTTAATGATGTCTTTGTATGTAATCAGACCAACAAGTTTGAAGTCTTTGTCAACTACTGGTAGTTTCTCAATTTTATATTGTTGCAGAATGTCGGCTGCCTGTTCGAAGTCAGTGAATTCAGTGGTTGTAATCAGGTTTTCCGATGTCATTGCATCCTTAACCAATTTTGAGAAATTACGTTCAAAACGCAGGTCGCGATTAGTAACAATTCCTACAAGCGTATTATTTGTGTCAACAACAGGTATTCCGCCAATGCTGTATTCCGCCATCATATTTAATGCATCCTGAACAGTGTTTTCGGGTTGCAATGTCACAGGCTCCAATATCATTCCATTTTCGGCACGCTTAACTTTCCGTACCTCGTTGGCCTGCTGTTCGATTTTCATGTTTTTATGAATAACCCCAATACCACCTTCCTGTGCCATGGAAATGGCCATTTTCGATTCTGTAACCGTGTCCATAGCCGCAGAAACTACAGGAATTTTTAGTGTAATATTTTTTGAAAATTTTGTACTTAGGTCGGTATCGCGTGGTAAAACTGTTGAATGAGCTGGGACCAAAAGGACGTCATCGAAAGTTAGCCCTTCGCCCAATATTCTATCGCTGTTCATTGCCATGATTACATAAATTTAAAATTGCGCAAAGGTATTAAAATTAATCAAATTGTACTGCTATAACACAGACTGAAAGTAGAATTAACAAAGATTAAGAAAGTTTGGGGTTGCTGGTTTGCTGGTTGCTGGTTTGGGGGTTGCTTGTTTGGTGTTTATTGGTTATTTGTTCAGGTTTTGTGTCCCATTTTTTCTTATGTTTGACCTCAATTGTTATGAAAAAAG
>JAOZNY010000183.1 GCA_029933565.1 Bacteroidales bacterium | reverse complement strand
TGTCGGCACCATAAAATATTGAATTATTCATAGGTTGTTTTTCCGGATCACCGTACTGCCACATCGTAATTGTAATTTCATCTTCAATAGTTTCAAATACTTCCAAGGGCAATTCAATCAAATCCCATCCACTAAAGTGAAGGAAATTATCAATATCGCCTGAAACCTGTGTTTCGGCTGAATTTGTTGTTGCTGCTGCTAGTTGCGCATTTCCGGTTGATTTGGAATAACTAATATCAATTAGCAGGTCGGAAGCACCATTCCAGTAAAATGGAAAACTAAAATATATTTGATTGTCACCTTCTGTAAAACTGATATTTTTTTCAAAAACATTTGTTAAGTCATTAGTTTCAAAAGCATCAAGAGGAAGGGTGTCGTTTTCGGCATATTTCATTTTAATGCTAAAGTGCTCAAATTCCATTTCGCCACTTAGGTTTATTACCAGACCTGTAAGGTTTCCGGCCGAAAGTCCATCAGCCAAAAGTTCGTTACCTTGATAAATAAATTGTGCTTTTCCATCCTGAGCATCTCCAAAAGGAAGATTAATATTGGAATTGTTTTCACCAATTGTAGTCTCTGCATTTTCGGTAGTTTGATTTGAGTACTCAAGCCAAGGAATGTAATAATATGAAACCTGATTCATCACATCTAAAGTATCGGGTGCCGAATTGTTTACCATAAATTTTGGATGTGAATATTGGGTAGAATCGAAATTACCGGTATGCTCCCATACTTTGGTGTGAGTGGTATAATCCCATTCGCCACAAGCGGGGCTTTGACCAGGGTCGCATTTAAGAGTGTACGACATTAAAATTTTAGAGAAACTAATAGTGTCGCCTGGGAATTGATAGGTGCCTTCCCTAGGTGAATTCCAGCCCGGATTTACCGGTGTTTCAAAATCTATTGTTTGTACTACAATGGTATCGCCTTCATCGGCAAAAGCCAATATTCCAATAAGTGTTAAAACAAATAATAATGTAATTTTTTGCATAGCATTGCGTTTTCTGTATTGACACCTTCAGTATAAATTAAGATGCTCAATTATTATATTTTTGTGGTGTAAATTTATAATTAAATTTTTGATTGAATGAAACTACTAACATTAGCATTAATAATAACACTGATTTTTACCCAATCTTGCGGACTACTAAATCAGGCAGGCGAATACGAAAGGTTTGTAAATGCCAATTTTTCACTGCTCGAAATAGAGGTACAGGAGATTGGAGGTGTTGACCTGAGTGAAATTACAGAGGCAGAAGGGATGGATGCAGGTGAAATGCTTAGCCTTGTGGGAAGGATGTTCAACGGAAATATGCCTGCAAAACTAAATGCTATTGTTGAGGTGGAAAATACAGCAGGGGAGAGGGCAGCAATTTCGGGACTTGAATGGCGACTTCTGATGAAAGGCACAGAGTATGCAAATGGAATAGTTGATCAGGAAGTAGAAGTTGAAGCTTATTCCAAAAAGGAATTTCCTGTAAAGGCTGAAATTGATTTCTTGTCGGTTTTACAATCCGAATCTTTGCCACAAATACTAAAAGTTGTTTTTAATATCAATGATCAGGAAGAGATAAAAAAACTCGACATAGAATTAAAAATTAAACCGTATTATAAAAGTGGAAGCAAAATCAAAGAGTACCCAGCTTATATTACTGTTAGGCCGTAGCAGAAGAGTTTGAATTGGGCTGTGGGCAGGGTTAATCAGTGTTCGGTATTCAAAGAAAAATCAATAAGAACTAAAAGCCACATATTGAGGTAATCCAAAGCAATCTTCTTATAAGGTGTGATTTTTACTTCAGAAAAGGTATCACGCAAAGGACGCGAAGTTATTACGCCAAGGTTCGCAAAGAAATTTATTGCAAAAAGCCTTAGCGAATCTTTGCGTGTTTTTTCTTAGCGGGTCTTTGTGTGAAACTTTTCCTTTGTGAGGGAGAATATTTGAGTTGCGTTTCGAAATGATATATTACTAATATTTTTGGATAGTAAATAATTATTTAAAACAGATTTTTCCTGATTAAAAAAATACTATTTTTGCCGCCTTATTGCCCAAGTGGCGGAAATGGTAGACGCGCATGGTTGAGGGCCATGTCTTCGCAAGGAGGTGCAAGTTCGATTCTTGTCTTGGGCACATAAAATAATGCAATGTTGGAGTAATGGGTACATCGATTGTACAAACAAGACCCAATACTCCTGTTTTAATTGCCCAAGTGGCGAAATTGGTAGACGCGCTGCATTCAGGGTGCAGTGGACGCAAGTCCGTGTAAGTTCGAGTCTTATCTTGGGTACATAATACTATCATAAAGCCCTGATTAATAGATTGTTTCAGGGTTTTCGTTTTTCTTGGGGTAATAAATTAGAACATTTGGTTTAAGTACGTCTTTGTTTAGTTAAGTAGTCATTTTGACCAATTTTTCCACTCTTGATATCTTTTAAAAGACCGGAGGCTGATGATATTTTAGAGAACTATCAGGAGAAAAGGTAGAGTAAGGCTTGTGAGGCCACCGTTAGTAGGTTAAGTAAATGTTAATCTAAGCCTGCTGAGATTCCTTTTTTTATACTATTTCCAGATCTATACCCTGTTTATTTAGTTTTTGAATATCTATAGCAGAAATGGAATCATCTGTAATAAGTATATCTATTTCCGATATATCGGCTATTTTAATGAAACTTTTTTTGCCAAACTTACTCGAATCGGTAACAACAATTGTTTTAGTTGAAACCTTCATCATTGTTTGAGTGAGGCTTGCCTCATTTTCTAACTGTGTAAAAATACCCATCTCAGAGTCGATGCTGTCAGTGCCCAAAATAGCAAGGTCACAATGATAATTCATTATTGTTTTTTCAGACATCATACCAACAAGTGAGCGCATTTCCGGCCTAAGTGTTCCACCAGCAATTATTACTTCAATTTCATTATTGTCGGCTACAATTTCTGCAATTGGTAAACTGTTGGTAATTAGTTTGATGTTCTTTTTGCCTTTTATGTTTCTTGCAACTTCTATAACTGTTGAGCCTGAATCCATGATTACTGTACTGCCATTTTTAATAAAATCAACAGCACGTTTTCCGATATGCTGCTTCTGCTTATAATTGTGTTTAAGTCGTTGGTTTAAGTTTAAATCAAAGTTTGTAGGTTGCTTAGATATTGCACCACCTCTGGTTCTGATTAGTAAACCTTTTTTCTCCAGATGTGATAAATCATTTCGCACAGAAACTTCACTTATATCAAAGTCCTTGCTTATCTCCGATACGGATATATTATTGCGTTTGTTTAAAATCTCTATTATTTTTGAACGCCTGTTTAAGGTATTCCTTTCGATTTTTATTTCACCCTTACCCATTATGGAATTATTGGTTAGTTTTTTTTCTTTCTGTTTGCAAATGTAAAATAAATATTCAAATAACTTATGATAACATTGAAACGAAAGTAAATAAAAGATAAAAAGGCTAAAACAAAACGAATAAAAACATATAAATAATAAAAAAATGAATTAAGTTGCAAAACCTTTCAAAAACTTATTATATTTGTCATCTCTAAAAAATAATAATAAAATATAATTTGGTAGATGAAGAATTATGATACTCTGAAGGAAATTAATCATCAGCCTGAACTTTGGTTAGAAGTTTTTGAATTAGTTAATGAACAAAGTTCAAGTCTGCGTAATTTTCTGGATGAGATTCTTACCTCCAAAGAGGGTGAAGTTATATTTATAGGAGCAGGTTCTTCATTTTTTATTGGAGAAATGGTTTGTGGGCCTTTCCAGAGTAATACAGGAGTGAGTTCAAGGGCAGTTTCAACCACTGAAATTGTTACTCACCCTGAAATGTTTATTAATCAAAAAAGAAAAACTCTTTTGGTTTCCTTTGCCAGATCGGGCAATAGCCCAGAAAGTATGGCTGCAATTTTAAATGCAGATAAAGTTTCTTCAAACCTCAAACATCTAATTATAAGTTGCAATAAGGATGGGGATATTTCTCAGATGAGACTGCCTAATTCATATAAAATAATACTTCCCGAAAAGGCAAACGACAAAAGCCTTGCAATGACAAGCAGCGTAACTTCAATGGCTCTTGTTGCTTTATTGGTTTCTAAGTTAAATAATTTGTATTTAATTAAAAGTCAGCTTGAGTTAGCAGTAAAATATGCTAAAAAAATTATTTCTGAGGGAGACACAGTTTTCAGGAATATTGTTGAACAAGAAATTGAACGGGCTGTGTTTTTAGGTTCAGGACCTTTTATAGGAGTTGCAAGAGAAGCACACCTTAAATTGCAGGAACTAACTAATGGTAAATTAATATGTAAGTTCGATTCGTTTCTGGGCTTCAGGCATGGGCCCAAAGCAGTGGTAAACAACAAAACATTATTGTTCTATTTCTTTAGCAATGACGAATATGTAAGGAAATATGAAGTCGATTTGGTTAACTCCATGAAAGGTGAAAGTAAAGCTGCTTATTCAATAGGAGTAGCAGAGAACAAAATGGAAATTGAGGGACTTGATCAACTTATTACATTATCTGAAAACGATGAAAGTCTTGATGAAAGTCTTTTATTGCTATGCGGACTTGTGCCGGCACAGTTATTTGCTTTCTATAAATCAATTCATGAAGGTTATAATCCAGACAATCCATCTGTTAATGGTACAATTCACAGAGTTGTTCAGGGGGTGACAATTTACCCTTATCCTTATAAGAGAATGCCATTAAAGTTTGCAGAAGTTTAAATGAGAAAGAAAGTGTACAAAGAGAAAAAAATAAATACGAATAAAGATTTGCCGCTTGTTGAGCACATCCTGATGAGGATTAAGGAGGAGAAGGAAAAAACAGGCATTAGCAGGACATTGTTTGCTGCCTGCCCTAATTCAATTTCTGTTATTAAAGCCGCCCTTAATTCAGCTAAGCGTTGCAATGCACCGATTAAATTTGCTGCAACACTTAATCAGGTGGATAGTAATAGGGGCTACACAGGAATGAATCAAAATGAGTTTGTAAAAGTTATAAAACAGGAAGCAGAAGCATTGGGAATGACAAGTCCGGTAATGGTGGCATTGGATCATGGCGGGCCATGGCTAAAAGATGAACATCGTCTTAAAAACATGACTTTTGTGGAAACAATGGGTCTTGTTAAACAATCGATGATCGATTCGCTTAAAGCAGGTTATCATTTACTGCATGTTGATCCGACAATTGATGTAAGTTTAAAAAAGGATGAAATAATCAATATTCAGACTGTTGCAAATCGCACTCTCGAAATAATTATTCATATTGAAAAGTATAGGCGTGAGAATAACTATCCTGCTATTTCTTACGAAGTAGGCACAGAGGAAGTTCATGGCGGTTTAGCCGATATGAAAACGTTTTCTGAGTTTCTGAGCATTCTTAAAAATGGCTTGGCTAAGGCAGGATATGCCGACGTATGGCCTTGTTTTATTGTTGGAAAAGTAGGTACTGATTTGCATACCACACTATTCGATGCTGAAGTTGCCAAAACACTTACTGCCGAAGCGGCAAAATTTGGAAGTGTAATTAAAGGTCATTATTCCGACAATGTTAGTAATCCTCAGGATTATCCCCTTACGGGAATGGGTGGTGCAAATGTTGGTCCTGAGTTTACTGAAAATGAATATGATGGCTTGATGGAGTTGACTCAAATGGAGGAGGAACTTGATGCCCAAGATAAAATAGCCATAAGATCAAATTTCAAGCAAGTTTTGTGGAATGCCGTAATTGATTCCGGAAGATGGAAAAAATGGCTGTTGCCTGAAGAAAATGAAGATGATTTTTTCTCGATTGCTGAGGAAAGACAACTATGGCTAATAAAAACCGGGGCACGTTATATTTGGACAAATCCTACTGTAGAATATGCCCGTGTAATACTTTATAAGAATTTGGAAAGACGTGGAATAAAAGCAGAACAAATTGTGCTTTCAAAAATTGAAAAGTCAATGGATAAATATTTTTACAATTTTAATTTAGTTGATTTTAATAATTACATTTAGTTTTTTTTATGCCGAATCTGTTGAAAAAATATGATCTTTTAGTTGTTGGGGAATTAAATATTGATTTAA
>JAOZNY010000025.1:1632-20652 GCA_029933565.1 Bacteroidales bacterium | reverse complement strand
TACTCCATCATCGGCCACCGACCGTGAAGTGCGCCTTGAGGCTGCCCCTCCAGAAGTAAAAGGAAGGGTAATGGTAGAAAGCAATTTGGAAAATATTGCATTGAAAGGTGCAGAAACAGAACTGTTTTATGTTGAAGGCGGAGTGCGCCATTACGAGGGGCGCAAATGGACAAACGATGCAGGCTTTTTCAGGTTTAAAAACTTACTTGTAAATACCGATGAAAATGGTTCGGCAAGAGGCCCTTTCAGAAGAATCATGGTTACTCATGCACTTTATCAGGATATGTATCGCCCAAATTTGGATGCACCAGCACTCAACTTAAAATATGGCGAACTGTATTTTCAGGAATTTCAACTATTGCCCAAAAACTTACTGAAAGGAAAAGTTGTTGACGAAACAGGAAAAGCAGTATCGGCATACCTTAAAGTGCTGGAGAACAATCCTTACGTAAAAACCGAACCCCGCTACGAATACGATGAAAATGGTAATATTTATGTTTATGCCGAACAGTTTGAAACCCCTGCTGCACAGTATAACAACCGTATTGAAGTACTCCCTTTATCGGGTCAATATTTTCCTGACACAATGTTGGTTCACATGCCATCAAATACAAACGAAAGAGTAATTTTAACAGTTTATAAAAAACTGCACCGCCTAAAACTTTTGGTTAAGAATAATGTTACAAATGATGCAATTACCAATGCCGATGTTGTGGTTGGCGATACGCTCGCTTTCGGTAAAACCGACGAAAATGGCTTTGTTGAATTGACTTTCCCTTCGCCGGGAGAACAATTTCTGATAAAGGTAAGTGCCAACAATTTTACTCCAACACAAATTTCGTATAATATTCCCATCAGTAATAACTGGATTAATAAAATAATGAAACAGGAGCCTGCCATGTCCATTAGTGGTATTGTTACGGAAAAAATAAGTCAGCAGCCAATTGATAGCGCCTTGGTTTATATCCGTTTACAAAGCACCGACGGACATGCCGTTTACCTCGAAGCCTATTCAGGAACCGATGGAAAATACACACTCAACGGAATTCCCATGACCCTGACTACTGTTGACGTTCATGCCGGAAAAGATGGTAACAATCCTAGTTATATTGGTAAAACAAAAACTATTAATATTGAGCCTTTTGCCTATCCTATTCCATCCTACGATTTTCAGTTAACTGTTGCCGAAGGCTGGGATTTATCAAACATCTGGGGCTTTCCGGTCAGTATTGAACAGTTGTCGGCAAGAAAAAACGAAAACTATTTAATTAGTGGTTATTTTCACGACATACCCGGCATTCCTATTTTTCAAACACTTAACAAAAACGAGAAAATATATTTTAAAAATATAAGTGTCCGTAAATCCTCAGATGGAAAAATTGAACCCAATCAAAACAATGTTACCACCCAAACATTTTCGGTTCCCATTAAAATTAGTGGTGGCTTTGAGGGAAAATTGTTTAAGCCTTCATCGTGGGTTATGCCAAAACACCTTAAAGTGGAAAAAAATGGTGATTACGGAAAAATGCCGGGCGCACTTTCCATCGACCTTGCTTCGTTTAAATTTGCCTACGATTTTCATGGTAGTTTTTATTTGGGAAGCGACACAACTAAAAACGAATTTATTGTTTTTAAGAGTTCTAATGCAGGTATCCCGGGGTTCTTCCTGTCAAAGTTTTTTGTATTCGACCTAAATACTGCATTTACGCCTGTTCCCATAAACAACTTTAAGGTTTTTGGGTTTAATGCTTCATCGGGTTTTTCCAAGGCATACTATATTGATGATGCCATACACATAGGAACAATTTTGCATACCGATATTCAAATGGCATCGGGCGAACCGCCGCTTGATTTAAAAATTAATGCCGGCAAAATTGAAATTACACGTGAAGATATTCAAATAAATCCGCATCCAAACCAGCAATTATCTTTCGATTTGGAAGAATGGAAAGTTGAGAGCACCAATGGGTGGACCTTTGACAAAACCCGTGATGCCATTGTAATTCCAAAGGGAATAATATTTACAGGGCTTGGTGTTGATGCTACCATTAAAGGACTGCTGATTAGACCAACAGCCTTGCGCGAAGGTGAAATTGATTTGCAAGATGGCTTGTCGCTTGGCGGAATTGCCAAACTAAGCATGGCCGATGGCATAGAACCAAAGTTTAACTTTGATGCAGGCGTGGGGCATTACCGCATTAGTATTGTTGGTGATGCGCAAGGATCTGTAGCGTGGTTTAATAATCTTCCGGCAACTAACGATAGGCTTGATTTCAACTCCATAGGTATGCTTAGCGATAATTCGTCGGTATTAAGTTTGGGCAAATACATGATGTTCCACAAAATACTGAATATTTACGTTGATCAGATAATGACCGGAAACGGGTTTTTCCAATTGGCAGGCATGCCCGAATTAGATATTCCCGGATTTCTTCCCACACGGGCAATTATTACTTTTAACAAAGCAAACGGACAATTGCAGGAAAAACTTGAGCCCCTCGATGGCTTGGTTGATTTGGGTGCCAATACAGTTTTTAAACTCGACCGTTTTGAAAATTCACAAAACATAAGTAACAAAAAATATACTGCTTTTGGCGAATTCTTTATAAAACCACCACCCGGAAGCACAGGCGATAAATTAAAAGTAAAAGGCTTTCTTACCAAAACCCCTAATTTGTGCTCCATTGAGGTGCTTGAACAAAACCTTCTGATGGGAAAAGAAAATATGAGTGTTTTTGAAGGTAATGCAACAGTATCAAACAATACTTGGAGTAACTTAACCTTTAATGCGCACACAAATTCGGAGGGGGTTAGCAACGACAATGTAATAGCATACGAAATTCATGGCGGAATTGAAGCCGGTGGAGATAATATTAAAGTTGATGAAATTGAAACCCCGCTCGGAAACTTAAATATGGCTTACCTGTTTGCCGAAAAGGCATTGGTTGGCAATCTTATCATTACTGCCAACCTGAACATGGGTTTTGCCGCTTTGCAATCGGGCATGATGGGAATGCGCTTCGATCCACAAGGGTTTTATATGGGCTTTTTTGGAAATATATTAATTGGTTCCGATAATTATTTGGGCGGATTTCTGCTGGGCGTATATGATAATGATTTGAACAATTTTGCCCAGCCAATGCTTGCAGGTTTTGAAACTGGAAAACCTGATTTTTCATCGTTACACGGATTTTACGCCATCGGACAACGCAATTTAATTGATAAAAGTTTTAACCTTGTAGGGATTGTGGTTTCTGCTAAAGCCGGGCTTGGTGCCTTTGTACAGTTCGATTATGTTTTAGAAAAATTTCAAATTGGTGGTTATGGTTTTGCAAAAGTTAAAGGTGGTATAAATGTTCCACTTTGTGGATTTGTAGGTGTTCAACAAAATGCATATTCAGATGTAGTAGGTACTTATCTGGAAGGAAACCTTACGATTTCAACTTGCAGTACTTTTGAAACCTGCGTTGGTGCATGTGGATTGGAAGGCTGCCTAAATATCCTTACCCGGATGTCAGTAACTAATTTAAACGCTCCTAGTCTTATAATGAAATTAGGCGGTAGTTGCAGCGATTATAGTAATTAATCTGTTTAAAGAAAATGACAATGAAAAAAATATATCTAGTTGTGCTATTTGTTCTTCCTATTCTACTATCTGGACAGAACATAATTCTTAAAAAGACTATCAGTAATTCTAACTATCCTGAGATTTACTGGCAAACAATCTCAACTCCAGACACAAGCGAGTTTCAAATTTTCAGAACAGGAGTAAATGAAGACGAACTTACTGAAATTCACACCATCCATTATTCATATCAGTTAGAAAAAACCGATACCACCGAGTTTGTTGTTATCGACACAAGCCTAAGCAAAAAAGGATTGTATTTCTATTTTATCCTGGCAAAAATAGGAGACAAGGAAATACAATCGGAAACGGCTGTTGCAAATAATTTTGGTCTGCTTCCCAAACCGCAAATTGCATTTTTTAAAGCCAATCCGGTTGAAGACCGTAAGGCCATCCAACTCAATTGGAAACTTAATTTTAACGAAACCGTTAGCAGTATTGCCTTATACCGAAGTAGCAGTTACGATACCGGCTACATAAAAATTACCGATTTAAGTGCCAATGCAGTAAGTTTTACCGATGTGGTTACCAAATCGAATGAGCCGTGGTACTATTTTATGGTTATCAACGATTATTTTGGTGAGCAGTTGCCCAGCGTGCGAATACCTGCATTTGCCACATTTACCGAAAAACCCATACGTCCACAAAATATTATTGGAACATTCAGCAACGATTCCATAATCCTACAATGGAAAAATACAGGACATAACATTATTGGTTATAGGGTTTATCGAGGCCTTGAAGACCAAGCGTTTCAGTTAATAAATGAAATGGCCGAAAATATTAAAAAAGAAGCCTTTTTTGTGGATGCTTCTTTACAGATAAAAACAGCAACAAGAGCAAAATATTATGTGCGCAACCTTAGCGATGGTTTTGCAGAAAGCAGCAGTAGCGACACCCTGAGTTTTTATATTACTGAACATGAACCAGTTCTGCCTCCGAAAGAACTTGATTTTATCACCAATAGTGATGGTAGCATAAAACTATTATGGGTTCCTCCTACTGACGGCTTGGTTATTGGTTACAATATTTACATAAACGAAAAAAGCATCCCCCCCACTAAACTAAACAGCCAAATAATTACACAAAATTTCTTTGTTGACTCTGTTTACCGCAGTGAGGGCAAATATATTTATACTGTTGAAGGAGTTGGTATTAACAATAAAGTTTCGGCAAACAAAATTGTTACAACAGTAAACCGTTATGCGCCAAAAATTCATGTTATCCTAGATCTTAAAAAACAAAAAGACGGCATACAAATTTCGTGGAAACATCCCTTAAACGAGCAAATAGCAAAACTTATGCTTTACAAAAAATATGGTCAAAACAAATCGGTGCTAAAGAAAACCTTCACCAGCAACGAAGATGTCATTTTCTTCGACACAAAAGTAAACAGGGGCACCAATTATTTGTATCTGCTAATTGCAGAAATGAAAAATGGTGATGAAATTGTTATAAATGAAGGTGTGGAAATAATTTGGTAGGCACTTATCTTTTTTTCTTTCATTTGCACCAAAAGGATAAATTGAATAAAGAAGAAAAAAACAAATTAAAGAATCTCTACTAAAAGAGAAATCTAAACTAAAAGAAAGATTGTCTGAGTTAAAAGAACTTACTAAACCTATCGAACCTGATTGTGCCATAGGTCGAGTAAGCCGAATGGATGCAATTAATAATAAAAGCATTAACGAGGCAGCACTGCGCAAGGCGGAAGATAAATTAAAGAAGATAGATATTTCGATGGAACACATTGAAGATGATAATTTTGGTAATTGTATAGGTTGTGGCGAACCAATTCCCATTCAAAGATTACTAATCATGCCCGGATCGTTGTGTGTAAAATGTTCTCGTAGAGTCTAGGAGTAATAAATATTTGAAAAAATAATGGAAGTACAGAATCACAAAACACAATCAAGAACATCAAAATGGCTCGTTATTTTCAGTCTTGTTTTTGCTGGTGAAATGATCTTCAGTCTTCCTTTTCATGTTGCACGTTTTTTCCGCCCTACCCTACTTTCAGCCTTTAATCTTACAAATTCCAACTTTGGTGATATTTTATCTGTTTATGGTATAATGGCGATGCTGGCATATTTTCCGGGCGGAATTATTGCCGACCGATTCTCTGCCAGGAAATTAATGTCCGCTTCTTTATTTGCAACAGCCCTTGGTGGTGTTTACATGACATTCATGCCTCATCATTTGGGTCTTGGAATACTTTATGGTTATTGGGGTATAACAACAATATTTCTCTTCTGGGCTGCAATGATTAAAGCCACGCGAGAATGGGGCGGAAAATTAAATCAAGGTAAAGCCTTTGGAATACTCGATGGAGGAAGAGGACTTGCAGCAGCAACAATTGCAACTATTGCTGTTTTTATTTTGAGCAGGGTTTTTCCTGACGATATTAACAGTTTATCGGACCATGATCGTATTGCAGCTTTGAAGTCAGTAATATGGCTGTACGTTTTTATGACTTCTGTGGCAGGACTTTTTGTTTGGTTCATTATTCCAGAAAACACACAAAACAACAAAACCAAATATGCTAATCCTCTAAATGGAATGAGAGAAGTTATCCACAATCGTAATGTTTGGTTGCAGGCAATAATTGTTGTGAGTGCATACTGCGGATACAAAGGCCTCGATTACTATTCTCTTTATGCCGTTGATGTACTGGGAATGAATGAACTGGAAGCAGCAAGGTTTATGTCAATCACTGCCTATTTACGTCCTGTTTCGGCTGTTACTGCCGGATTTATTGTCGATCGCCTTTCGGCAAAAAAGGTGATTATAGTTTCATTTATTCTGTTGATAATAAGTTATACAATTCTCTCTATTTTAAATCCTGAGTCGAATATTGCAAATATAATTTTCACTAATATTATTATTACTTTTATGGGCGTATATGCTTTAAGGGGCGTATATTTTGCTTTAATTCAGGAAACAAAAATACCTGCAAGAATAACTGGTACGGCAGTTGGCTTAATTTCTCTAATTGGCTATACACCTGATGTATTCTTCAATTCAATTGCAGGTCGTATATTAGATGGCAATCCTGGTTTTACGGGTTACCAGAATTATTTTATAATGCTTGCAGGCATTTCAATACTGGGTCTGTTGGCAACTTTTGCACTTGCAACAAGCAAAAAAGTAATTGATAAATAAATATATTTTTATATTTACACCATAAAATCAATTCTCAGTTTTTTATGGGCAATAATTACAATCTTCTGGAAGTTACAGATAATAAAACCAACAAACTATTTCTTAATTTCCCATCTACTCTCTACAAAAATGACGAAAACTGGGTAAGATATCTTGATCAGGATCTTGATAAAGTTTTTAATCTAAAGAAAAATAAATCATTCAGATCAGGCGAGGCTATTAGGTGGATTTTGCTTGATAATCAGAAAGTAGTTGGAAGAATAGCCGCTTTTTACGATCAAAAAACTTCCGAGAAAAATGATCAGCCCACAGGAGGTGTAGGTTTCTTCGAATGCATCAACGATCAGTTAGCCTCTAACTTATTATTCAAAGCATCAATGAGTTGGCTAAAAGAAAAAGGCATGGAAGCCATGGATGGCCCAATAAACTTTGGTTCGCGAGAAACATTCTGGGGCTGTTTAAAGGAAGGTTTTCATGAGCCTGTTTACAATATGCCATACAATCATGCATACTACAATAATTTATTTGAAAATTATGGTTTCCAAAACTTCTTCAACCAATTAACTTATCACATAAAACTGGAAGTTGGATTAATTGACCCAAAATTTCGCAAAAATGCAGAAGAGTTAAAAAGAAATGAACCTGACATTAGTTTTGGAATTCACGATAGAAAGAATCCAAAAAAATCGGAAATAAATTTTTTAGAAGTATTTAATGCCAGTTGGGCAAAGTTTCCTGGCGTAAGGCCATTAACTGAAAAACATTCATCTGCCCTATTCAAATCGCTAAAACAAATACTTGACCCACGATTGTTAATTTTTGCATACAAAGGACAAGAGCCTATTGCATTTTTTTTAATGATCCCTGATATTAATCCAATAATCAAAAAGTTTAATGGGAATCTAAACCTGATAAATAAATTAAGGTTGCTGTTCGACTTAAAATTAAGAAAACAAAGTAATAGGGCTTTAGGCTTATTATTTGGCGTAAAGCCTGAGTTTCAAGGGAAAAGCATTACCGATGGCATGATCAATTTTTTTGAGGATGAAGTAGGAGAAGGCATGCATTACACTGACCTTGAGATGAACTGGATAGGTGATTTTAATCCGAAAATGATAAATATGGTAGAAACCTTAAATGCTGATCTTAGAAAGGTTCACGTTACTTATAGGTATTTGTTTGACAGGGAAAAAGAATTTAAAAGAGCCAAAATTGTATAATATGAGTATTAATAAAGTTAAATACATATTTGTTGTATTGGTAATTTTTATCAACTTCAGTGTATCGGCTGAGCAGCAGGAACAACAAAAAGACAAGGAAAAAGAACTAACTTTTAGCCAACAAATAGATCGGGCATTCACTCCACTTGTTAAATACTTTGAAATGGTTCTTTTTATTGATCCGTTTTATGAACTGGGTATTTACGATCAACAGGTGTACGATGACAATGGCAAAGCGGTTTACGATGAAAATGGCAATCCCGTAAAAGCACCACTTCGTTTGATAGTTTTATGGCTCTTAGCCGGAGGACTATTTTTTACGGTTTACCTTAAATTTATTGGCTTTAAAGGCATAAAACATGCAATAGATATTATCAGGGGTAAATATGCCAAAAAGGGATCTAAGGGCGAAGTAACTCCTTTGCAATCAGTAACCACCGCATTGTCGGCAACTGTTGGCATGGGTAATATTGCAGGTGTCGCACTGGCTATTGGAATTGGTGGTCCCGGAGCTACATTTTGGATGATAGTGGCTGGCTTGCTTGGAATGTCGCTAAAATTTGCCGAAGTTACTTTAGGACATAAATACCGCATTTTTGGAAAAGATGGTTCTGTTTCTGGTGGTCCAATGTATTACCTAAAGTATGGTTTAATGAAAAGAGGTAAGAATATGGGCAAACTTGGAGTATTCCTTGCCTTTTTGTTTGCCCTAACTGTTATGGGTGGTTCCATTGGTGGTGGAAATATGCTACAGGCCAATCAGGCTTTTAATCAATTAGTTGTGTTCTTTCCGTCCATAGAACATTATGGAGCAATTTATGGTGTTTTCATGGCAATACTTGTTGGTTTTGTAATTATTGGTGGTATTAAAAGTATAGGTAAGGTAACCGAGACAATTGTACCCCTCATGGCAGGGATTTACATTTTGGCAGCATTAATAATTATTGTGATGAATATTGAACATACTGGTCATGCTTTGTCCTTAATATTTACAAATGCTTTTTATCCCGATGCCGTTAAGGGAGGTATTATTGGTGTTATGATTTACGGTATTCAAAGAGGAGCATTTTCAAATGAGGCAGGGATGGGAAGTGCTGCCATTGCTCACTCTGCATCAATAAATGAAGAACCTGTTAGCGAAGGCATAGTTGCTTCCATTGAACCATTTATCGATACCGTAATTATCTGTACAATGACAGCATTAGTTCTTATTTTTACTGGTTTTGCCGAAGATACTCAAGGACTTGCAGGAGTTCAACTTACTTCCGCAGCCTTCAAATCTACACTTTCCTGGTTTCCTTTTGTACTTCTTATTGCAGTAACACTATTTGCCTTTTCAACAATTGTTTCCTGGTCCTATTATGGTTTAAAGGGGTTTGATTATTTGTTTGGAGGTTTTGGTGAAAAATACTTTGGTTCACGTAAAGTTACAAATATTATTTTCCAACTTTCATTTCTGATTTTTGTGGTTATTGGTGCATCTACCGACATCTTAACTGTAATGGAATTCTCAGATATGATGATACTTGCTATGGCTATTCCAAACCTACTTGGACTATTTATTATGGCTCCTGAAATAAAAAAAGACCTAATCATTTATTGGGATAAACTCAAATCTGCTAAATTGAATATGAAATAAATTTAAAAAATAAAAATTATGGTTAAAAATCTTGCTCCCGTTACTAACAGAATTGAATTGCTTGACGTAATAAGGGGATTTGCTCTCATTGGGATTCTTTTTGCTAATATCCTTAGTTGGAGTGGTATTAAATTCCTGGATTTTAATACAATTATATCATTTGGAAATATCGAAGATGATCGTATGCTTTACGATATCTTAAAGTATTTTATTGATACTAAATTCTATACTATTTTCTCTTTGTTATTTGGGATCGGTTTTAGTTTACAGATATCCAGGAACAAGGATAACCCTGCTTTTCCACCACTTTATGCCAGACGTCTGGGTTTACTTATATTAATTGGTCTTTCACATGCGCTGATATGGTCAGGAGATATTTTGGTGCTCTACGCTCTAATGGGTTTCATTATGTTGACAATTAGAAATATTTCCCAGTCTATGCAACTAAAGATGGCGTTGCTACTATTTGTAACACCACTGTTATTGGATATTATTTATATGTACACATTTGCTTCCGAAATTCCTGAGATAACAGCAGTAGCCTTAAAAATGTATCCTGACATGTCACCGGAAGAGGTAGTTACAGGGTTTCAATCGGTGAATTTTATTACCGTTTTTAAAATGAATTTTCACAATCTTATTTGGAGATGGTACGACTTTATTCCATCAGGTAGGCCTTTTAAAGTTCTGGGATTGTTTCTTTTGGGCAGTTACCTTTACAGTTCTGGTTATTTCACATCTACAGTCAAAAAGTTCAAAACATTGATAATATGGCTTATATTAGGCTTTGGATTAACTTATCTCTCCATGACATTAAAAGGAGGAGTTTCATCCTATTCAAAAAGTTGGTCAGATATTCTTTACAAACTAATTCACGAGGTTGGACAAATAAGTCTTGCTCTTTCATACATTTCAATAATTGCAATTTTACTACATAAGTTCCCTAAACTATTTCTTTGGGAAGGCTTTAAAGCCTACGGACGCATGTCGCTTACATCATATATAGGTCAGTCAATTATTGGTATTTTTGTATTTTACCCAATTATTGGATTGGAATATTATGGAAAATTGAGCCTTGAAAGCATTTATTATTTTGGCCTGGTGATATTAATAGGACAAATTGCTTTTAGTATGCTTTGGTTCAGGTGGTTCAAATTTGGACCAATTGAATGGGTATGGCGATGTGCAACCTATAAGAAGATATTTCCTATTCTAAAAGAATAATTCAATTATTATTATCTAGTTATATTTCGCATATTTGCAAACAACAACTTTGATAAAAACATAAAATTAATAAATATGAAAAAGTCTCTCCTTTCTATGATTTTGGCAAGTAGTCTTATATTTGTCTTAATATTTTTCACTTCTTGCGGTGAAGATAAAAAACAAGGCCCTCCACCACCACAAGAAATTCAAGTGGTTGAAGTAATACAAAAAGACGTACCTATTTATAAGGAGTTTGTAGGTCAGGTTTATGGTCATTCTGATATTCCCATTAGAGCCAGGGTTACAGGATTTCTTGAAGGAATTCATTTTGAGGAAGGTCTCCCAGTTACTAAAGGACAATTACTTTACAGTATTGACCCTTCTGAATACGAAGCAAAAGTTGCAACTCAGAAAAGTCATTTGGCAGAAGCCAAGACTAGTCTTACTAAATCAAAAAATGACTTGGACAGAATAAAACCTTTGGCTGAAATAAATGCGGTAAGCCAAAGTGACCTTGATGCTGCTCAGGCAGAATATGATGCATCAGTATCCTATGTTAATGCTATGCAATCTAACCTTGATTATTCAAGAATCAACCTGAGTTATTGTCAAATCAAGTCCCCACTAAATGGTCTTATTGGAAAAACTAAAGCAAGAGTTGGTGAATTTGTTGGGCAAAACCCAAACCCTGTAATATTGAATACTGTTTCAACAGTTGATAAAATACGTGTTGAGTTTTTTATTACAGAAGCAGATTACATTCGTCTGGCAAGGGCATATGGGGATATAGAGGAAGATTTAAAAAAGGAAAATAAGGATAGGGAACATTTAAGTTTAATATTAGCTGATGGTTCTACATTTAAACACAAAGGTTATGTAAGTTTTGTAAACCGTGAGGTTGACGCCCAAACAGGGTCACTATTAGTTCAGGCCATCTTTCCAAACCCTGACAAACTTTTAAAACCAGGGCAGTATTCCAAAGTAGTAATTAAAATGAGAAATGCCAAAGACGCAATGCTTATACCGCATAGGTGCATAATAGAGTTACAAGGGCAAAATTCAGTATTTGTGGTTAAAGATGATAATACTGTAGAAAGCAGACAAATTGTGCTAGGTGAAAATATAGGTGATTTGCAAATTGTTACAAGTGGATTAAAACCTAGTGAAAAAGTAGTTATTGATGCCCTCCAAAAGGTAAAATCGGGAACAGTAATAAACCCGGAAGTAATTGTTTTCGAAAGCAAAACTAATTCTCAAGACTAAGGAAATGGCTGAAAACAAAGGAAACTTTTTCGTTCACCGACCAATTGTTGCAATGGTAATAGCCATTGTAATTGTAATTGTTGGAATGGTAATGCTGATAGGATTGCCCATTGAGCAATATCCTAACCTCACTCCTCCTATTGTACAGGTAAGAGGATCATATACAGGAGCTAACGCAATAAGTGTAGAAGAATCGGTGGCCACACCATTGGAGCAACAAATTAACGGTGTCGACAATATGATTTATATGAAATCGACAAACTCAAACGATGGAACAATGACCATTCAGGTGAGTTTTGATGTTGGTACCGACCCTGACATGAATACTGTTCTTACTCAGAACAGAGTTTCTGCTGCTTCGGCAAAACTACCTGCCTCCGTAACAAAGTTTGGCGTAACAACTGAAAAGTCGCTTCCAAATATATTAATGTTGATGACTCTTACCTCTGATGGACGTTACGATCAGGATTTTCTGGGTAATTATGCTTTGATTAATATCAAAGATCAGTTATCTCGAGTAAAAGGTATTGGCCGTGTTGATGTTATGGGAGCAGCCGACTATTCTATGCGTATCTGGGTAAAACCCGATAGATTGTCGCAAATGGGACTTACCGTTCCTGAAATAATCAATGCCATAAACCAGCAAAATGTTATTGTACCGGGTGGTAAATTTGGTGCTGAACCTGCTCCAGCTGGAACAGAGTTTACTTATACCGTTAGTTTACCTGCCCGTTTTAACTCACCTGAGGCCTTTGGCGATATCGTTGTTCGTACGCAGGATGATGGCTCACAAATTAAACTTAGGGATGTTGCTACTATTAATTTAGGAGTTGAAACCTATAATATGATTCCACGCCTTAATGGTGAAACTGCTGCCATTATTGCACTTTATCAAGCACCAGGTTCTAATGCTGTTGAATTGGCAGAAACAGCAATAGCAGAAATGGACGAGCTGTCTAAGAGTTTTCCGGAGAGTATTAAATACGATGTTTCTTTAGACTCAACTGCCCCAATTACTGCAGGTATCAAAGATATTGTTGTAACCCTGATAATTGCTCTCATACTTGTAATTCTTGTAGTATTTATTTTCATTCAAGACTGGCGTGCCACACTAATTCCTACACTGGCAATTCCTGTTTCGCTAATTGGAGCATTTATATTTTTCCCGGCATTGGGATTTACAATTAATGTTCTGTCGCTTTTAGGATTAGTACTGGCAATTGGTATTGTAGTTGACGATGCCATTG
Organism: Bacteroidales bacterium; assembly: GCA_029933565.1. Taxonomy (GTDB): domain Bacteria; phylum Bacteroidota; class Bacteroidia; order Bacteroidales; family F082; genus BM524. Next base: position 7,290 of record JAOZNY010000025.1, on the reverse strand, counting down.
TGGTTGTTGAAGCCGTGCAGGTAAATATTGCAAAAGGCATGAAAACCAAAGAGGCCACACTTGATGCAATGGCTAAGGTAACTGCTCCTGTTATTGCTACTACTCTGGTTTTAATAGCAGTTTTTATTCCTGTGGCCGGAATGGCTGGAATTACAGGAATGCTATATCAGCAATTTGCAATTACAATTGTAGTGTCGGTAATTGTTTCCTCAGTAAATGCCCTCACACTTAGCCCTGCACTATGCTCCATTTTGCTTAAAGAACCGAAACCTTACGGTGGACCTCTTGGATGGTTTTTTGCAAAATTCAATAAGGGAATGGACAAAACCACTGACTCTTATATGAGTTTTACAAATATAGTTGCACGTAAATTAAAGCGCAGTGTAGTATTTATAATTATTATGAGTGTAGCTGCCGGTTTCTTTGGAGGCCTGGTTCCTGGAGGTTTTATTCCTGAAGAAGACATGGGTTATTTCTTTGTTAATGTTCAACTGCCAAATGCTGCTTCCATTCAGCGATCAGATGAGGTTACTAAAGAAGTTGAAAAAGTATTAATGGAATTTGAAGAGATTAAATTTGTAACAACTGCTACAGGCTATAGTATTTTGTCTGGAGCGATGACTTCCAATACGGGCTTTTTATTTATATCGCTTACGAATTGGTCGGATAGAGACCTTACAGCAGCAGAGATAATTGCACAGGTAAACAAAAAACTTGCTCAAAGGATTAAAGGAGCACAGGTATTTGCTTTTGGTCCACCTGCTATCCCAGGACTTGGTAATGGATCGGGCTTTAGTATTATGCTGCAGGACAAAGGTGGAAACACTCCGGAATATCTGGCCTCAAACACAATGAAATTTATTAAAGCAGCAAATGAAAGACCAGAGATTGGTGCAGCCTTCACTACTTTCCAGGCTACAGTGCCACAACGCTTTATGGATATTGATAGAGAAAAAGCACTAAAATTGGGTATTAACCTAAACGATCTTTACACAACCATTGGAGCCTTTATGGGTGGTGCTTACGTAAACGACTTTACCCGCTTTGGCCGATTATATAAAACTTATATTCAGGCCGAACCTCAATATCGTGTTGATGAAAGTCAGATAAATAATTTCTTTATAAAAAACAATGTTGGAAAGATGGTCCCACTGGCTACAGTAGCAACCGTAAGACCCATATCAGGACCTGATTACACAACTCGTTTTAACTTATATAGGTCTGTGGAAGTTACCGGTTCTCCGGCTGAGGGCTATACCTCCGATCAGGCACGAACCGCCTTGAAAGAAGTAGCAGCCGAATTACCTCTGGATATGAGTTTTGCTTGGAATGCCATGTCGTTTCAGGAAGAAAAAGCATCAGGCTCATTGATGATGATTCTTACTTTTTCCTTAGTATTTGTATTTCTTATTTTAGCGGCACAATACGAAAGTTGGTCGCTTCCATTCAGTATCTTATTGGGAACACCATTTGCAATTTTTGGAGCATTATTTGCTCTTTGGGTGGCAAGACTTATCAGTCCAACATTTGAGAATAATATTTTCGCACAGGTTTCTTTTGTGATGTTAATTGGTATGGCAGCAAAAAATGCAATTCTTATTGTTGAATTTGCCAATGATGAATTCAAAAAAGGTTTAAGTCTGTTCGATGCTGCCATTGCTGCAGCCAAATCAAGGTTCAGACCAATTTTAATGACTGCTTTTTCATTTATTCTTGGGGTATTTCCACTTGTAATTGCAACAGGTTCAGGAGCCGAAGCACGTAAAGTTATGGGAATGGCATTGCTTGGAGGAATGTCGATGGCAACATTACTGGGAGTATTTATGTATCCTATGTTGTTTGTTCTGATTGGGAAACTTGCTGGCTATGAGAAGAAGAGAGATAAGTTGAAGGCTATGGAAACTGAAAAGATTACAGAAAGTAATAATGGTTAATAATTAATCCCCTACGGGGAATTGTAGTTCATTAATTCATGATTTTACAATAATGAATGCCCTACGGGCAAAAGATTATTAATAATAATGAGTGTAAATTTTACCGCGTAGCGGTTACATTGTTGTAGAGAAACATAAGAAAAGGTAATTTTCGCCGTAGGCGATTAATAAAAAAACAATTATTGATGAAACCAGGAGTTTTTACACAATTATACATTCAGTTAGTCTTCGCTGTTAAATACAGAGACAGGCTTCTGAATGATGATATTCGTGAAAAAGTATTCAGTTATATGAGTGGTATTGTTACTAATAGCAAACATAAATCTATTATCATTAATGGTGTATCTGACCATGTTCACATCTTTTTAGGATTAAACCCCAATTTATCTATTTCCGATACAGTCCGAGACCTTAAAAGAAGTTCTTCTATTTTTATCAATGAGAACAAATGGTTTAAATCAAAATTTCAATGGCAAGAAGGATACGGAGCCTTTTCTTATAGTAAATCGCAAGTTGACAATGTATATAATTATATTCAAAAACAAGAAGAGCATCACAAAAAAACAACATTTCGGGAAGAGTATATTGACTTCCTAAAAAAGTTTGAGATAGAGTACGATAAAAAGTTCTTATTTGACTTTTTTAACTAGAATTTGAAAAATAGCAGTAAAATGAAAAAGATAATACCCATACTAATCTTAGGATTAATCATTTACATCTCAGGTTGCAAAGTAGGCCCCGACTTCCAGCGTGCAGAATACAATGGGCCTGATGCATTTAGGTTTGATACAATCACCACCGACACAGTTGTAAATCTTCGTTGGTGGGAATTATTTAATGATCCTGAACTTGACACCCTGATCAAAATAGCACTTATTGAAAATAAGGATGTATTAATTGCTGCTGCAAGAATTGAGGCCTCAAGGGCTAACCTTGGCATGACAAAAGCAGAGCAGTGGCCTTCATTTGGATACTCAGCCAATGCCGGCGGCGGTAACTTTGGAGCAGGACAGTTATCCAGTAGTAATTTAAGCAGTTTTTCAGCCTATCCTGAAATGTACTGGGAAATAGGTTTTTGGGGCAAATATAGGAGAATGAATGAGTCAGCACAGGCTGAACTTCTCGCCTCTGAATATGGAATGCGAACAATTCAAATTTCATTGATTTCTGCCGTGGCTTCAACTTATTTCAGTTTGCTGGAATTCAAAACTAAATTAGAAATATCAAAGCAAACACTTGCTTCCAGAGATAGTGGATTAATAATTATCCAGGCGAGATTTGATTACGGCATTGTGCCGGAAATTGATCTGAATCAGGCTCAAATTCAAAAGGCTATTTCACAGGCTGCGGTACCTATTTACACTAGGGCTATTGCAATAACAGAAAGCAGTTTGAGCATTTTATTGGGAAGATTGCCAGCTGATATTATTACAACTGCACCATTAATAGACCAGCATACTCCACCCAAAGTGCCAGAAGGTTTACCTTCTCAGCTACTTCTTAGAAGACCCGACATCCAACAATCAGAACAACTTTATGCTGCTCAAAATGCAAAGATTGGTGTTGCACAGGCAATGAGATGGCCATCGCTAAATATCACAAGTTTACTTGGCTATGCAAGTAATGATTTAACAAGTATTACCACAGGTGGATTGGCATGGGCTCTGGCAGGAAGTATTACCGGACCAATATTTCAGTTTGGTAAAAACAAAAGGAGAGTTGAGATTGAAAGATATAATACTGAAGTTGCATTAAGGCAATACGAAAAGACCACACTTCAGGCTTTTAAGGAAGTTGAAGATGCTCTTATTGCGATTAAAACTTTAGACGAAGAGTTAGTTGCCCAAAAGATGCGAAACGATGCTGCTGTAAATGCTGAATACCTTTCCAGCGAAAGATATGATAAAGGTCAAACAAGTTATTTGGAAGTTCTGGAAAGCCAGCGTCAGTCGTTTGATGCACAACTTCAGTACACCCAAACACAGCGCGAATTACTGGATGCACATATTTCACTCTACAAATCACTTGGTGGAGGATGGCTTTCTGCTGAAGAAGAAGCGGAATTTTTAAAAGCACAGGCTGAAGCAGAAGCTAATGCACAGCAGAAATAGTTATAATACTATAAATTCTCATAAAAAAAGATCTACCATGAACAGTAGATCTTTTTTATTTTCTAATTTTGAATCCTTAAAAACAGTAAAAAGTTAGTTTAGACATGAACATAATTGAAAAGATAATTACTAAACATTCTGATAAGAAGAATGTAAAACCAAGCGATATTGTTGACATTGAAATTGATGCAAGATTAGCCCGTGACTTTGGAGGTCCAAATGTTGTTAAAAACCTTGAAGAAAATAACTTAGATGTTGATGATACCTCAAAAACCTTCTTCACATTCGACACCAATCCCACAGGCAGTGACCAGAAATATGCTGTTAACCAACAGATAGTAAGGGTTTATGCCAGGAAACATGGCATTAAAGTTTACGATATCGACAATGGCATTGGAACACACACCCTGTTTAGCGCAGGTCTTGCATGGCCTGGGTCCACAGCGGTAACCACCGATTCGCATGCCAACATACTTGGGGCAATTGGTGCTTTCGGACAAGGAATGGGTGACAGAGATATTGCCGTAGCATTTGCCAAAGGCAAAGTCTGGTTTAAGGTACCCGAATCGGTTAAAATTAATATTGTTGGTGAAAAACCCGATAATGTAACTGCCAAGGATATTGTACTTAATCTGCTAAACAGATTTGGTGCCAATGGCCTTTTGGGAAAATCTGTAGAGTTTTATGGCAATGCTGTTGACAAGCTTACCCTCGACCAAAGAATTACCATTGCATCCATGGGAACAGAAATGGGAGTGATTATTTTACTCTTCCCTCCAAATAAACTAGTAATGGATTATTGCGAAGAACGCACAGGTCGTAAACTAGAAAAGATAGAGGCTGATGCAGATGCAGTTTATGCAGAAGAATATGATATTGACATAAGCAAGTTTGTACCAATGGTAAGCCTTCCGGGTAAACCACACGATACTGTTGACATTAAGGAGGCAACAAAAACAAGAATTGATTCAGGTTTTATCGGCAGTTGCACTAACGGGCGAATAGAAGATATGCGTGCAGCAGCAAAAATTCTTAAAGGAAGAAAAGTTGCACCGGGGGTAGTTTTAAAAATTGTTCCGGCCACTGATGAAATTTGGCAGGATTGCCTTGATGAAGGAATTATCAAAATTTTTAAAACTGCTGGTGTTTTATTTTCAAACGCAGGTTGCGCAGGTTGTGCTGCTGGTCAGGTTGGACAAAACGGCCCGGGTGAAATAACCATAAGTACTGGTAACCGTAACTTCCCGGGAAAACAAGGAAAAGGCTCTGTTTATCTTGCATCACCTGCTTCTGTTGCTGCATCGGCTGTAGCCGGATATATTACTTCTGAAGACAAAATTCCTGATGAACCTGCGATTTATGATTTCGAGGAACATAACGAAAGACTTTCTGAAGCAGTTAAAAAACAAAAAGAAACTGTTGAAAAAACAGCAACTGTTGAAGGCAGGGTTTGGTTGATAGAAGAAGATGATATTGATACTGATATGATTTACCACAACCGTTATCTCCAGATTACCGACCCCAACGAAATGGGTCAGTATATTTTTGATAATCTTGTTGGTTACGAAGACTTTGCAAAAAAGGTAAAACCTGGTGACATTGTTGTAACTGGT